>JBKPLV010000081.1:0-19852 GCA_046731795.1 Actinomycetota bacterium
GCCGAGACGGTGACGCTCACGACGATGTCGGTGAGCACGAGCGCCTGGACGACCGGGTCGACCGCCCGCGTCTTCTCGCTGACCTCGAAGAAGATCGGAGCGGTGGCGCGGTTCCGGTACCCGATCGCGAGCAGCAGGACGTAGGTGGACGACTGGCAGACCGAGAGGCAGAGGATGAGGTGGATGAAGTTCCGGCTGGTCGTGACGCCGTACAGCCCGAACAGGAACAGCCACGCCGCAAGGAGGTAGGGCAGGACGCTCATCGGCCCCCGCGCGCGGGCCGCTCGACCATGAGCTCCTCGAGGAACTCGCGAGTGAGCAAGATCAACGCCGCCGCGACCATCAGCGCCGTTGCGGCGTTGAGCAGCGCGACGCTGCCGGAAGACGCGAGCGTCCCGGCTGTCCCCAGTGGCAGCAGGTTGTAGAGGTAGGCACTGCCGAGCCCGAGTGCGGCGAGCCCGATCGCGACGTACGCGGCCGCCGCCGCTCCCTCCGCGAGGTCGACGACCGGCGCCGGCGTCAGCTGCCGGAACCCTCGATACTCGCCTGCCAGGTAGACCAGGGCCGCGGCCGTCATCAGCACGACCCCGCCCTGGAAGCCGCCGCCAGGTGTGAGCGGTCCATGGGCGACGACGTACAGGCCGATCACGAGCATCGGCCCTACGAGCGTGAGGCCGCCCGCGCGCCACACGTCACCGCCGACCCGCGCCCTGACGTCCTCCGTCTGCTCCTCGCGCACCGAGCGCAGGAGCAGCGCCACCGCGACGACCGACGTGAAGAGGATGAACTCCTCGCCGAGGGTGTCGAAACCGCGGTAGTCGAAGACGACGGCGGTGACGACGTTCGTCATGTGCCGCTCGTGGACGGCGACGTCGTTCAGGACGAGCCCGTACGGCCCGCGGTAGTGCCCGAAGTCGGGAAGCCCGGTGCTGCCCCACGCGAGCACGGCTGCCACGACTGCGGCGGCCGGAAGGAAGACGGCGCGGCGCGCACGGCTACTCATCTCGCCGTTCCCGGCTTCGGACCTTCGCGAGCGCGAGCAGCACCATGAGCGGGAGCGCGACCGCGCCGACGACAAGCCCCGACAGCGCGACGTCCGGCGCTTGGAGGACGAGGAAGAGCACGACCATCGTGAAGCCGTAGAAGCTCGAGACCAGCACCTGCCGCAGCGGATCGCGCGTGAGCGTCACCGCCGCGCCCGTGAGCGCGACCAGCGTGACGATCACGAGCTGCAGGACGGTCACGTGCCGGATCCCTCGTCGGGGCCGAATGCCAGGTCACCGTGTTCCCGCCGCCGGATCGCCCGTGCGGTCGCATTCGCGAGCACGGGATTGAGAAGGAACAGGAACGCTGCGATCGCGATCGCGTTGATGCCGGCCTGGGTGAACGACTCGTGCACGACGACCGCGGCGACGATCAGGATCAGGCCGACGCTCGTCGCGGCCATCGAGTAGTGCAGTCGTGCGACCGCGGTCCGCATGAGCAGCAGCCCGAGGACGCACAGCAGCTCACAGCCGACTCCGAGTGCGAGCAGAACGTCCTCGATCCAGGTTCGCGCGTTCACAGCCAGCGCTCCAGGAGGCGGACGAAGACGAGGCTGCCGGCGAACGCGAGCACCGAGAGCACGAGCGGAAGCGTGTAGTACGACGAGCGCGCGAAGCCCTCGGCGAGCAGCATGAGGGTCAACGTGACGAGGACGCCCGCCAGCTCGAGCGCCACGAGCGCGTCCATGATCGGGGCGCGCAGGCAGACGTAGAGACACGGCAGGAGCGCGACGAGGAGCACCGTCGCGGCGATCAGCCAGGCGTTCACAGCGGCCTGTCCGGCCCCCGCTCCGGAAGGAGCTTGTGGACCAGCACCGATCTGCGCCGGCGGTCGACGTCGACCACGACCATGTTCGGCGCAAGCGAGCCCGCAGCCGTCATGAGTGCCCGCCAGCCGGCGGAGCGCGGCGCCGCTCCATCTCCTACCAGGTCGACCGCGAGGTACGCGTCGTTCGGGAGCTCGCGCCTGCCGATCGTCCGAACGAGCGCGAGCACGACGAAAGCGAAGTCCGGGACGACCTGCACGAGCGGTCGCCACAGGCGCAGGAGCCAGCTCGGCCGGACTTGAAAGCCGAGCAGCCCGCGCGAGCGCACGAGCTCCATCGCGGCGGCTCCGATCGTCGCGGCGACCGCGCCCGCGAGCACCTCGAGCGCGGTGAGCGTTCCTACGAGGACGAGCCAGAGCCCGAGGAGCCCCAGCCACGTGACGAGGACGCGCACCGACCGCCTCCGGCCGTGCCGGTCACGTCCCCGCGACGCTTCGCAGCATGCGGGTCTCGAACATGAGCACCTTTCGCTCGCGATCGAACGTCGCGCGGTGCGAATCGAGGAGGCGCACGAGCACGTCCGCGTCCACGGACGTCGGCCTGAGGATGTACTCGCCGCCGCCGCCGTCGAGAATGAGCTGGAGCGTGAAGGCGCCCGGCGCTCCGCGCTCGACCTCGGTCCAGGACACCTGGATGCCGGTGACCTCCCGAACCGCGATCCGCTCCTCCGTCCGCTGCTCCTGGATCTCGGTCATGGACAGCGTCTTCCCGCTGTTTCCGAACGGAAAACCGCCGCGCGCCGGCGGCTCAGGGCGGTCACTTCTCGATGAAGCTGATCGACCCGCTCGTCTCGAGCACGGCCCACCGCACCTGCTCGAGCGAGGCGATGCCCTGCTGGCGAGCTGCCGCCTGCAGCTCCTCGAGCGTGATCCGGTTCCGCTGGAGGTTGCGCTCGACGGGCTCACCGTCCTGGAGGACGATCACCGGCGCTCCCTCCAGCACCGGCCGCAGGAACGGAAGACGGAAGTTCGCGTACGAGACGAGCACGGTAAGGAGCGCGATCGTCCCGCCGACGAGCAGCATGCCCGTGACCGAGAAGTCGTTCTGCGTCACGCCTTGCTGGATGAGGTCGCCGATGATCACCAGCATGATCAGGTCGAAGGGCTCCATGGACGAGAGCTCTCGCCGCCCGACCACGCGCGTCAGGAGGAGGACGAAGAAGAACGCGACGACGGCTCGGAGGACGAGGTCCATCAGGGCCAGACCGTCACGGTACGGTTGATCGTGAGCAGGAGCTGGTCGCCGTCGTACAGCGCGACGTCGGCGGAGCGCCGGCCGACGTTGGTCGGATTGACCTGGAAATCGAGATACAGGACGTGCTTCTGCCCGGCGCGAATGCGGCCGAGCTCGAGCGCGATGCGTCCGTCTCGGCTCGACTCGCTCACGGGGGCAGGCTCGACGGTGTTGAGCGTCATCCCTTCCAGCCAGCCGGGGTCGAGGACGAGTACTGCGTCGCGAAGCTCGTGGAGCGCCTCGACGCGGAAGCGCGACTCGAAGTAGAGGCCGCCACGGACGCGGGCCGGCGAGTAGACCTCGAGCGTCGCGACGGGCGAACTGGCCGACGAGGTGTCCGGCCGCTGGCCGAAGACCGAGACGAGACCGAGGACGACGAAGACGGCGATGACGCCGAGGAGCGCACGCCGAGCCCACGGCTCCCGCTCGCGACCTACGAGGTCGCGGTTGTGCTTCAACGTCAGGCCGTCGGGCACCGCGGACACGAGGACAGATTCGTTACCGATGCAGCGATGTCCTAAACGCCGGCCTCGGCGCGCCGGGCGCCGTTTTGCGTCGCGCCCTGCGCGGGTACCGCCAGGTATGCCGACGCTCGGATACGCGCTCTCGAGCGAGGAGCACGGTCCTCGCGAGCTCGTCGGATTCGCCCGACGAGCCGAAGAGGCCGGGTTCGGCCTCGCCGTCGTCTCCGACCACTACCACCCCTGGATCGACCGCCAGGGGGAGTCGCCCTTCGTGTGGTCGGTGATCGGCGCGATCGCGGAGGCGACCGAGCGTCTCGAGCTCGGGACCGCGGTCACCTGCCCGACGATGCGGATGCATCCTGCGATCGTGGCGCAGGCTGCCGCTACGGCGACGGCGATGATGCCCGGGCGTTTCTTCCTCGGCGTCGGCACCGGCGAGAACCTGAACGAGCACGTCCTCGGCCAGCGTTGGCCGTCGGCCGGCATCAGGCGTGAGATGCTGGAGGAGGCGATCGAGGTTCTGCGGGAGCTGTGGAGCGGCGAGCTGACGAACCACCGCGGGCGCTGGTACCACGTCGAGAACGCCCGCCTGTACACGCTGCCGGAGGAGCCGCCGCCGATCGCCGTCGCCGCGGCAGGTCCCGCGGCCGCGGAACTCGCCGCCCGGGTGGGCGACGGCCTGATCTCCACCGCGCCGGACTCCGAGGTGGTGGAGACGTACACCTCGAGCGGAGGCACGGGCAAGCGGTATGGCGGCCTCGTCGTGTGCGTGGCCGGCGACGAGGACGAGGCGAAGCGGACGGCGCGCGAGTGGTGGCCGAACGCGGCGCTGAAGGGGCCGCTCGGACAGGAGCTCCCGTTGCCGTCGCACTTCGAGGCCGCGAGCGAGATGGTGTCCGAGGACGACGTCGCCGAGGCCGTCGTGTGCGGAGCCGACCCCGAACGGCACGTGGCGAAGATCGACGAGTACGTGGAGGCGGGCTTCGACCACGTGTACGTCCATCAGGTCGGCCCCGACCAGGAGGCGTTCTTCCGCCTCTACGAGCGGGAGATCCTGCCGCACTACGCGCGCGAGTCGGTCGCCGCAGCCTGAGGTGAGCGCCCGCAGACCGGCGGAGATGCGGTATGGGCAGTGACGAAACCCACCGAGCGGACGAGACGCAGGAGAGCAGGAAGACCGTCTGGACGGCGGTTGCAGCGAATGCCGCGATCTGCCTCGCGAAGATGGTCGGCGGCCTGGTGACGGGCTCGGCCGCGCTGTTCGCAGAGGCCGCTCACTCCTTCGCCGACACCGGCAACCAGGGCGTCATGCTCCTGTCGCTCACGCGGTCCGAGCGCCCACCGGACGAGGACCACCCCTTCGGCTACGGCAAGGAGCGCTTCTTCTGGGCGCTGCTCGCGGCGATCTTCGTCTTCCTCGCCGGCGGCGTCTTCTCGATTGGGCAAGGCACGTACCGGCTGATCGCCGGCGGCGGCGAGGGGGCGTTCTGGGTCTCCTACGCCGTGCTCGGCGTCGCGCTCGTTGCCGAGGCGGCGTCGCTCGTCCGCGCGGTGCGGCACACGCAGGCCCGGGCGAGTGAGGCGGGGCTCGGGTTCGCGGAGTCGGTGCGCACGAGCAAGGAGCCGGCGGTGAAGACGGTGCTCTTCGAGGACGCGGCAGCGGTGCTCGGCGTGCTCATCGCCCTCGCGGGCACCGCGCTGCACCAGGCGACCGGCAGCAAGATCTGGGACGGCGGCGCGGCGATCGTGATCGGCCTGCTGCTGTGCGTCGTGGGGTACGAGCTCGGACGGCAGTCGAAGGGCCTGCTCATTGGCGCCCCAGCGCGGCCCGACGAGCGTGAACGGCTGCGGCGAACCATTCGCGAGCGAGACGGGGTGCAGGACGTGGTCGAGCTGCTGACCATGTACGTCGGCCCGCAGTCGTTGCTCGTGGCGGCACGGATCGACGTGAGCGACGAGCTGAGCGGCGACGAGGTGGAGCGGCTCTCGAACGCGATCGACGAGGATCTGCACCGCGAGCTCGAGGACGTCTCGGAGGTCTTCCTCGACGCCACGCCGCGGACGACCCGCCCCGCCGCCACGCGCCGGGGGCGCGAGGTCGCGCGTCCGCGGTAGCGGCGACGCGCCCCGCGCGAGCAGCTCTAGCGCCGGTCGCGGCCGTCGATGACGGCGGCGACCTTCCGCAGATCCTGGACGAAGAGCCGGAGCGCCTCGTGGCGGCTCTCGTCGTCAGGAGCGCGCAGGATCGAGGACGGGTGAACGGTCGCGAGCACGAACTCCGCGAGCGGCGAGTCGACGAAGCGGCCCCGCTCCCTCGTCACGCGGAACTGCCGCCCGAGGAGCGCCTGCGCGGCGCTCGAGCCGAGGCAGACGAGGACTCTCGGCCTGACGACCTCGAGTTCGGCGTCGAGCCACGGCCGGCAGGCCGCGAACTCCGACCACCTCGGCTTCTGGTGGATACGTCTCTTCCCGCGGGGCTGCCACTTGAAGTGCTTGACCGCGTTCGTCACGTAGGCGCGACGCCGGTCGATCCCGGCCTCCTCGAGCGAGCGGTCGAGGAGGTGCCCGGCCGGGCCGACGAACGGCTTCCCCTCGAGATCCTCACGGTCGCCCGGCTGCTCGCCGACGAGCATGACCTCCGCGTTGCGCGTCCCTTCGCCGAAGACCGTCTGGGTCGCCTTCCGGTAGAGGTCGCAGCCGCGACAGCCGTCGGCCGCCGCTCGCAGCGCCGGCAGGCCGAGCCGGTCCGGCAAGAACGGCTCGGCCGAGTCGGGGCTCACGGCGCCGGGGCGGTCGAGGACGACCGAGGCCTTACCTGGCGGCGGAGGCGGCGGATTCGTTGCTTACGCGTGTCGAGATCTTCTCGACCTCGCGCAGGGCGTCCTTCTCCTGTGCGAGGTTCTCGTCGAGAAGCGTGACGGCATCGTCCTCGCCGAGCCCCTTCGCCATGCGGCGGAGCCCCTCGTACGCCGCGATCTCGTAGCTCTCGGTACGGGCGGCTGCCCCGAGGTCGATCGAGTCGACGAGCGACGAGCTCGACTGCTTCAGCAGCTCGTCGTGCTCTTTCTTGAGCCCCTCGAAGCCGATGCACTGCTCCTCCTGAGGCTGCTCGTCGAAGAGCCGAAATACCTTCTCGACGTTTCCGACGTGCTGCTTCGTCTGCTCGAGGTGCTTCTCGAGCCCAGACCGGAACTCGTCGTCCTGAACCTCGTCGATGAGCTTCGGAAGGACCTCCGTCGAGAGCTTGCGCTCGACGTAGAGGATGTCTCCGAGCTCGTGCAAGAAGAGCTCGCGTGGGTTGGTGATCTCGCTCATCTCGGACTCCTTTCCTTGTTGGCGAGGAGGCGGTACCCGGGAGCGACCTGCGGTAATCCCCATCGCATCCACGGGACCAGAGCACGCCCAGCCGGACGGGCGTTCAGCGCTCGACGACCAGGAGCCGGCCGAGGCGCAGCTTCGTGTGGCCTTCGCGGCCGCGGCGTGCGAGCAGGCGCATCGCCGCGCCCAGGCCTCCGCTCAGCACGAAGCCGGCGAGGAACGCGCCCGCGAGGACGAGCGGGAGGCGCGATTCCATGCTCGTCCCGACGTCGAGCGAGCGACGGAGGTGGTCCAGCGAGGTCGCGAGGTGAGCCCGCTCCGCTGCGAGCTCGCTGCGGAGGTCGCCGGTCGTCGGCGCCTGCTCATCCAGCGTTCGGGTGGCCATTCCGCTTCAGCGCCTGTGTGGTCAGCTTTGCCTCCTCGACGGCCTGCGACGGGACGGGCGGGACGGCGTGCCCGATGGCCAAGTACGCGAGGACCCCGAGCGCGCCGGCCGTGAGGAAGAAGACCCCGGTCACGATCAGCAGCGACAGCCAGGCCGGGAACGCGAGCTCGAGAGCCGCGGCCAGTGTCGCCGCCGCGAAGCCGATTCCGAAGAGCGCGAGCACACCGGCGCTGATCCCCGCACCGATGCCGAGCGCGAGCGCCGCGGCCTTCTCCCTCAGCTCGGCGATCGCGAGCCGTAGCTCGAGCTTCGCGACCTTCCGCGCGCTCGCTGCGACGTCGCCGACCGCGTCGCCGATGCCGACGTGCTCAGCCTCGTGGGTGAGCATGCCCTCTCCAGTCGAGGATCTTGGCGAGCGCGACGCCGACGAAGAACGCCGCCCCCGCGAGCGGGACGAGCCGTCGCGACGAGGCCCTCCTCGTGTCCGGGAACGCGTCCGCCATGTCTGCGGCATTCCACCGGCAGCGGCTTTGTAATCCTCTGCCCGATCGCGTCGGAGCGCTTTTGCGGGTGTTTGACAGCGGGAAAACAGCGGGCGTGGAGCGGATCGACGGATACGCGCCGATCGAGGACTACGCCCTGCTGGGCGACGGCCGCACCGCCGCGCTCGTCGCGCGGGACGGCGCGATCGACTGGCTGTGCCTGCCGGACGTCGATTCTCCGGCTGCCTTCGGCCGGCTGCTCGACAGTCGCCGTGGTGGCTCCTTCGAGCTGGGTCCGAGCGAGCCCTTCGAGGCGGAGCGACGCTACGAGGACGGCTCGAACGTCCTCACCACGACGTTCCGCACCACGTCCGGCGTCGTGCGCGTCGTCGACGCGCTGCTGCTGGCGGAAGAGCGCCTGTCGCCGCTGCGCGAGCTCGTGCGGCTCGTCGAGAGTCTCGCGGGGGAGGTGCCGATGCGCTGGCGGCTGGAGCCGCGCTTCAGCTTCGGGAGCGTGCGGCCACGGATCGAGACGCGGGCCGGCGTGCTCCATGCGACGGGCGCACACGAGGCGCTCGCGCTCCAGAGCTGGGAGGCGGGTGACCCGTCGCCGCGCGACGGAGGCATCGAGGGCTGCTTCGTCGCGCGCAACGGAGCGGCCCCGCTGCTCGCGCTCGCGGTCGCGCACATGGATCCTCTCGTCCTCTCCCCTCGAGCACGGGTCGAAGAGCGGCTGGCCCGGACGCGCCGCTTCTGGGCCGCCTGGAGCCGCAGCCTCGAGTACGACGGCCCGTGGCGAGAGCTCGTGGTCCGCAGCGCGCTCGTCCTGAAGAGCCTCGTCTATGCGCCTTCGGGCGGAATGGTCGCCGCCCCCACGACGTCCCTTCCCGAGTGGATCGGCGAGGACGCCACGTACGACTATCGCTACGTCTGGCCCCGCGATGCCTCGTTCGCGGTCGAGGCGCTGCTTCGGCTCGGCTGCCGCGAGGAGGCACACGCGTTCTTCTGGTGGCTGATGCACACGACCCGGTTGAAGCGGCCGCGGCTCCGTCCCGCCTACAGCGTTCGGGGCGACGCGCACCTCGAGGAGCGTGAGCTCCCGCTCGATGGGTATCGCGGGTCCCGGCCGGTGCGAACGGGCAACGCGAGCTCGAAGCAACTCCAGCTGGATCTGTACGGGGACGTGATCGACGCGGCCCTGCGCTACGCGGCGACAGGCGGGCGGCTCGACTGGGACACCGGCAAGGAGATCGCCGAGCTCGCCGACTTCGTCGCGCAGAACTGGCAGCGCCCGGACTCCGGGATCTGGGAGCTGCGCGGCGAGCCGCGGCAGTTCACGCAGTCGAAGGCGATGTGCTGGGTCGCCCTCGACCGCGCGCAGCAGCTCGCGGAGCGAGGCCTCGTTCCGGACCGGCGCGCGCGCTGGGGCGCGCAGGCCTCCGGGCTCCGCCGCTTTCTCGACGAGCGCTGCGTCGATCCGCGCCGCGGAAGCTTCGTCCAGTCCGCGGACAGCGACGAGCTCGACGCCGCTCTCCTCACGCTCGCGATGTTCGGGTACGAGGACGCGGCGAGCGCCAGGATGGAGGCCACGGTGAGGGCGCTTCGCGACGAGCTCGGCGAGGGACCACTGCTGCGGCGCTTTCGAAAGCAGGACGGCGAAGAGGGCGCGTTCGTCGCCTGCTCGTTCTGGCTCGTGCACACGCTCGCCCGTGCCGGGAGGATCGACGAGGCGGGAGCGCTGATGGACGACCTCATCGGGCTCGCGAACGACGTCGGTCTCTACTCCGAGGAGATCGACCCCGGATCCGGGGCCTTTCTCGGCAACTTCCCGCAAGGCCTGACGCACCTTGCGCTCGTGAACGCAGCAGCGGCGATCGAGGACGCGCGATGATCGTGTTGGGGGCGCTCGCGGGCGGGGCAGTCGGCGCGGTCCTCGTCGCCGCCGGCTACCGGCTCGCCCAGGAGCTCGGCTGGACGCGCATGGACATCCCGTTCCTGCTCGGGACGATCTTCACGGAGAATCGGCGGAGGGCCGTGGCGATCGGCTACGGAGCGCATCTCGTGCTCGGCCTCACGTTCTCGCTCGTGTACGCGGCCGTCTTCGCGGCCACCGGGCTCGCGAGCTGGTGGTTCGGGCTGCTTCTCGGGGGAGTGCACGCGGCGTTCGCCGGCGGCGCGCTCACGAACACGCTCCTTCCGGCAGTGCATCCGCTGATGGGGACGGCCTGGACGGACGCCGAGGAGACGCCCCTCCTCGAGCCGCCGGGCTTCATGCTCGTCAACTACGGGCGCGGGACGATGGCGGTGACCCTCGTGCTCCACCTGGCGTACGGCGCGATCGTGGGCGCGTTCGCGGCCGGCCTCTAGTCGCCTGCGTCCGAGTGCATCGCGACGTCCGCGGCTGCGGCGGCGGCTTCAGCGCGGTGCCGCCTCTCGGAGACGGCCTCGCCCGCCTGTAGCTCGAGGCAGATGCGGTAGGCGGCGAAGGCGACGACGACGGGGAGGGCCACGAGCAGCACCCGGTACGCCCAGATCTCGGCCGTGTACGAGATCCCGAGGAGGGTGGAGACGCGATCTGCGGAGCCGGCGACGAAGACGAGGAAGACCCACGTGACCATTCCCGAGCCGACCGCCGTGCGGAGCGGAGCGTCACGCGGTCGCTGGAGCAGGTTGTGCGCCAGCGGGTCGCCGGCGAGCCTCCGCTCGAGCCAGGGCCATGTGTAGAGGAAGCCGAACACGACGAGCGGGAAGAGCACGCCGCCCCAGAACGGGTTCGGGACGAGCGTGTAGCCGCCGACGACGACGTCGAACCCGGGCATGAGCCGCAGTGCTCCGATCAACCAGCCGAGGTACCAGTCCGGCTGGGCGCCGTTCGTCCCCTCGTAGACGTGGTACGGGCCCCAGAGCCAGATTGGGTTGATCTGGACGAGGCCGCCGAGAAGAACGAGCACGCCGGCGGTGGCGAAGGCGAGGCCCAACGTGCGCGGCGCGTACGCCGGCCAGGCCCGGTGACCGACCACGCGCGTCTCCGTCTCCCGCTCTGAGCGCTGGAACTGCGTGTGGTGCCGGAAGGCGACGAGCGCGAGGTGCAGCGTGAGGAGCCCGCCGATGAGAAGTGGCAGGAGCAGGATGTGCGTCACGTACATGCGCGGCCACAACGCATGGCCGCCCGGGAACGCGCCGTCGAAGAGAAGCGACATGAGGTTGCCGCCGACGAAGGGGATCGAGAGCCCGACGGCATAGCCGATGGCGAGCCCCATTCCGGAGAGCAGGTCGTCCACGAGCGAGTATCCGAGATAGGCCTCGAGCAGCGCGAGCGCGAGCATCGTCACCCCGATGACGTAGGTCAGCTCGCGGGGCTTCCGATAGGCGCCGGTGAAGAAGACGCGGAAGAGGTGGAGAACGATGGCGGCGATGAAGACGTTGGCCGCCCAGTGGTGCGTCTGGCGGACGAGCAGCCCAGCCTTGACCTTCGTGGAGAGATCGAGGACCGAGACGTAGGCCTCGCTCGCGCGCTGTCCTCGAAGGGGCTCGTAGGGCCCGTTGTAGACGATCTCCCGGGTCGAGTCGACGAAGAAGAACGTCAGGTAGATCCCGGTGAGGACGAGAACGACGAACGAGTAGAGGGCGACCTCGCCGAGCAGGAAGGACCAGTGGTCGGGGAAGACGTAGCGCAGTGCCTTCCCGACGTACGGCGTCGTCGCCGTGCGCTGATCGAGGTATCGCACCGACTTGCGGATCACGTCTCCGGCTCCCAGACGCGCGTGCCCCACCAGGCCGGACCGACCTGGTCGGAGAACGTGCCCTTCGCGCGCAGGAATCCCTTCCGGTCGATCTCGAGCGGAAGCATCGGGAGCGGGCGTCCGGCCGGCCCGAAGAGGACGCTGCCGCCCGTTGCCGGGTCGAACGTCGAGTAGTGGCACGGGCAGACCAGCGCGGGGCCGGGCGCGTCCGGCGGGAAGAGCGGCGTGCGGTACATCGCGACCGCGCAGCCCGCGTGCGTGCAGATCTTCGAGTACGCGACGATGCCGCGGGCGTGGTAGTCGCGCAGCTCGGGCGGCAGGTTCAAGGTTCTGGGATCGAGCCGGACGACGATCACCGGAGCGCCGAAGGTCTCCCGGTCGGCGCCCTCCGGGAACGCGGTGTAGAAGTTCCGCTCCTCGATGTCCGACTCCCGCCAGGGTCTCCCCTGCTCGTCGACGAGACGCTTCCCGCGCCGCCACGGCGTCGCGCGGTAGACGCTCGTCTGCAGGAATCGGCCGAGGGAGAACACCGGCGTCACGAGGGCGAGCGCCAGCGCGCCGCCCGTCCCGGCGAGCGCGAGCTTCATCAGGCCAACGCGCGTGAGGCGGCTGCTTCCCTCCCCGAGCTGGGCGACCACTCGTTCCTGCTCGTCGGGCCGCTCGACCGGCGGGTACTCCTCCTCTCCCTCCTCGTCGGGCACGAGCTTGTGGCCGAGCAGCACGAGCGCGGAGGCGATGAAGAGGAGGGCGAGGCCGAGCGAGAGACCGAGGAACTGGGTCTGGGCGGGGATCGCGTCGACGACGAAGACGACGACGAAGGCGACGGAGCACAGCGACGCGAGGAAGAGGAGGCCGAGCACGAGCGCCTCCGCACCTGGGTTCCGCCGGTCCGGCTCGGGCACCTCCCCCGGCTCGCCGCGTCCGACCACGAGCAGCGCCCCCGCGACGAGCCAGTCCCTGATCCTCGTCATGCGTGCAGCCTCCGGCCGATGACGAGGCAGACGCCGAGGAGTGCGGCCGCCGCGACGAACCAGGTCACGAGCCCTTCCGGGACCGGGCCAAGGTGACCGAGATCCAGGCCGCCGCGGTCGTCCGGGTGCTTCGCGTACTCGACGTAGCGGATGAGCGAGTCGAGCTTCGCGTCCGGGAGCGCGGCCTTCGTGAACCTCGGCATGACGTACGGGCCGATGCGAACCGCCTCCGCGATCTGGGTCGGCGTCGCGTCTGCGAGGGGCGGTGGGATCGCGCCGGTGACGAGGCCGCCCGCCCCGGCGATCTGGTGGCAGCCTGCGCAGTGCTCGGTGAAGAGCTGCTGCCCGACGGACAGATTCCCCTGCGCGGGGTGCGGCTGCGGGACCGGCGGGCCCTTCCCGAGGGAGGCCACGTATGCCGTCAGCGCGCGAATCTGCTCCTGCCGGAGGGAGAGGCGCGTCCGCCGCGGCTGTGCGCCGACCCGCTGGAGCGGCATGTAGCCGGTCGTGAGGTAGAAGTCCGCCGCCAGCGCGCCGACTCCCCGGAGCGGGGGGCCGACGGCCGTCTGCGACGTCTGCGCGCGGAGCGGCCCGCCGCCCATGGACCTCGGCGTCCCGACGCCGGAGCCGTGCTCCCCGTGGCACGCAAGGCAGTACTGCCCGTAGAGGTGCTCGCCTTGAGTGACGAGGGCGCTCGGCTGTCTCGTTTGTGCGGCCGCGAAGGCGGCCGCGATCGTGCCGGAGACGAGAAGCGCACAGCTCAGGGCGAGCAGACGAGCTTTCATGACTGCCTGCACAGGACGTCGGCCGTCGCGGCGATCCCGCTCAGGAGGATTCCGGCGAGGAAGAGGACGTTCGCGACGAGCGCTGCGGTCGCGAGGAAGTGCAATCGCCCTCTCGCGGGCGGGTCGTCGTCGTCGCTCGGCCGCGTCTCGAGGTAGACCGCGGCCGCGGCTGCCTCCGCGGCGAGGGCGACGACGAAGGCCGCGACGAGGAGCCCGAGCTGCGACGCATCGTTCGGCACGGACGAGCTGCCGCCCGGATTGCACCGCGCCTGCGTGACCCAGAAGCCCGCGACGAGCTGCGCGCTCCAGGCGAGCGCTGCCCCCGAGAAGCCGAACCACTGCAGGAGCTCGAGACGCCGGGCGCTCATAGGCGTGGTGAGATCAGGGTGAGGGTCACGAGCGCCGTGAGGACGATCACCGCGTACCAGTAGAGGGCGATCGCGACGAGCGCGTTGAGCCGATAGGTCGTGAGGCCGCGGGAGAGCTTGAGGAGGAGCCAGAGGCTGAGCAGGATCCCGGCGGCGACGTGCGCGTGGTCGACGCCGAGGAGAACGTACGTGATCGAGCCGTAGGCATGGTCCTGCGCCGCGAGCACGTCTAGGCGGTCATCGAAGTCGTGGATCGCGTACGCGAGGTAGCCGGCCTGCACGACGAGGGCCAGCGCGATCAGGAACCACGCTCGTCCGACGTTCGCGGACCGCGCGGAGCGCGTCGCCGCCCACAGCGGGACGGCGCTCGCTGCGAGCACGGCGGCGAGGAGCACGGGCACCACGAGAGGCGGGGAGGGTGCGCCGGGGGGAGGCCAGGGCTCGGACGTGAAGCTCAGATAGAAGTAGGTGCCGATCAGGCAGCCGAAGAGCGTGCTCTCGCTCGCGACGAGCATGAGCATCCCCCACCACGCGACCGGCCGGCCCCGGCGCTCTGCAGCGGCCGCCGCGACGTCGTGCCGCGTTCGCGCAGCGGTCGTGCGAGGCGCGAGCGTCTCGAGGCGTCCGTCCTCGGCGTACTCGGTCATGCGTCCTGCGGCTCCTGCGAGTGCCAGCCGAGCAGTGCCAGCGCGCACGCGCCGAGGAAGACGGCGGTTGTCGTCCAGCGCTGGAGCAGGAGGGCGACGAAGACGAGGGAGAGGGTCGAGGCGAGGACGAGCGGCCAGGGCGACGTGCCGGGCATCCGCACGATCTCGGAGAACCACCCGTCGGCGGGGGTCGTCACCGGCTGCTCGTGGCCCTGCTCGAGGACGAGCGTTCCCGAGGCGAGATCGCGCCGGTCGCCCGCGCGATCCTCGTGGTCCCAGTTCGGGTAGGCGCTGCGCACCCGCGGGATGACGGCGAAGTTGTAGGCGGGCGGAGGCGAGGGGACCGTCCACTCGAGCGTCGCGCCGTGCCACGGATCCGGCCCCGCGGCCTCTCCGCGGAGGTAGCTCCACACGAGATTCCCGAAGAGGAGAAGGATCCCGACGGCCGTGATGTAGCCGCCGATCGTCTCCGCGAGATTGTAGGCGGTCCACCCGAGCCCCGACTGGTAGGTGTAGACGCGGCGGGGCATCCCGAGCAGCCCCACGATGTGCATCGGGAAGAAGAGGAGGTTCGTGCCGACGAAGATGACCCAGAAGCCGACCTGCCCCGGCCGCTCGAAGTACATGCGCCCCGTCAGTTTCGGGAACCAGTAGTACATCCCGGCGAAGATCGGGAAGACGGCCGCCCCGAAGATGATGTAGTGGAAGTGGGCGACGACGAAGTACGTGTCCGTCACCTGCTGGTCGAAGGGGATCGCCACGAACATGATCCCGGTGAGCCCGCCGGCGACGAAGAAGAGGATGAAGCCGGCGATGAAGAGGAGCGGCGTCGAGAAGCGCGCCGACCCGGTCAGGATCGTGAGGCACCAGGCGAACACCTGGATCGTCGAGGGGATGACGACGATGGCGCTCGCCGCTGCGAAGAAGACGAGGGCGACGGTGGGCAGGCCGGTCGCGAACATGTGGTGCGCCCAGACGCCGAATCCGATGAACACGACCAAGAGCTCCGCCATCGCGACGAGCGGGAACGCGACGAGCCGCCGCTGCGTGAAGGTCGGGATGATCGCGGTCGCGATCCCGAAGGCGGGGACGATGAGGATGTAGACCTCCGGGTGGCCGAAGATCCAGAAAAGGTGCTGCCAGAGAAGCGCCGACCCGCCCTCCGCGGCGTCGAAGAAGTGCGTTCCGATGTTCCGGTCGAGGAACAGGAAGAGCACGTCGGCGGTCAGCGCCGGTAGGGCGAAGAGGAGTCCGACGGAGGCCGCGAGGATGGCGAAGCAGAACAGCGGCATCCGGTTGAAGGACATCCCCGGCGCGCGCAGCTTCAGGATCGTGACGATGAAGTTGGCCGCCGCGAGCGACGTGGAGATGCCGTTCAGGCCGATCGCGAGGCAGTAGAAGTCGATGTTCCGGCCCGGGTCGTACGTCTGCGAGGCGAGCGGGACGTAGTCGAACCAGCCGGCGTTCGGCGCGACGCCGGCCGCAAGGCTCGCGTACAGGAAGATGCCCGAGGCCAGGAAGATCCAGTACGAGAGGGCGTTCATGCGCGGGAAGGCCATGTCCCGCGCGCCGATCATGAGCGGTACGAGGTAGTTCCCGAACGCGCCCGTCGTCATCGGGATGATGAAGAAGAAGATCATCGTGATCCCGTGCAAGCTGAAAAGCTGGTCGTAGGCGTTCGGGGAGAGCACGTGGCTCTCGGGCTGGCTGAGCTGGGTGCGCATCAACAGCGCCTCGATCCCGCCGGCGCCGAAGAAGGCGAGCGTCGTCCAGAAGTAGAGGAGGCCGACGCGCTTGTGGTCGGTCGTCTGGAGCCAGCCGAGGACGCCCGGCCGGTCCTCCCAGATGTGCTCGAGGCGCTCGATCCGCTCGAGTGCCGGCCGCTCGAGCGTCGCGCTCACCTCTGCGACTCCAGGTAGGCGACGAGCGCGCGGAGCTGAGCGGAACCGATGCTGATGTCGGGCATCTGGTTGCCCGGCTTCACGCTCTGGCTGTCGGTGATCCAGGAGGCGAGCGTGCTTGGCGTGTTCGGAAGCGTGAGCGCGCCGATCGTCTGTCGCGAGGCGACGTGGGTGAGGTCAGGGCCGACGAACCCGCCGGCGCTCGTGCCGCGGAGCGTGTGGCAGCTCGAGCAGGCTCCGCTCAGGAAGAGCTGCTCGCCGAGGCGCTCGAGGGCACCCGTTGCAGGCGCGGCGGGCCTCGCCTGCTGCGCGAGCCAGGCACGAAAGGCGCTCGGCGTCTGCGCGACCACGACGAGGGCCATGTGCGCGTGCTGGAGCCCGCAGAACTCCGTGCACTGTCCGCGGTAGCTGCCGGTCCGGTCCGCGTCGAGCTCGACGGTGTTGACCTGTCCGGGGATCAGATCGATCTTCCGGTTCAGGCTCGGGACCCAGAAGCTGTGGATGACGTCGTCGGTAGTCGCTCGCACGAGGACGGGCGTCCGCACCGGGATGTGCAGCTCGTTCGCCGTGACGGCGTCCGTGCCGGGGTAGCGGATCTCCCACCACCACTGGTGCCCAACCACGTCCACCGTCAGCTTCGTCTTCGAGGCGGCGGGCGCCTGCGTGGTCCGGATGAGGAAGACGTCGGAGACGACGAAGAGGGTCGCGAGCACGACGAGCGGGACGGCCACCCCGAGACCGAGGACGATGCCGGTCGCGACGCGCTCCCCGGGCTTGTCGCCCTCAGTGTCGCTCCCGAAACCCCGCGCGCCGCGCCGGATCCACGCGAGCAGCAGGAGGCCAGCGATCACGGCCATGCCGATCGCAGCCCCGCCGAGCATCCACCACCAGAGGCCTGCGATCGCCCTCGCCTGGTGGCTCTCCGGTGCGAGCGAGTCGTGCGCCGGACCCGACGCGCCGAGGAGCGCGAGTGGCAGGAAACCGCACGCCGCCGATCCGCGCATCGCCCTCACGTCGTCGGGCACACGGAATGGCGCGCGCACACCGGATCTCCGTACCCGGGGCCGTTACGGCAAAAACGCTGGGACTCGCCCGGGCGCGTCCTGCGAGTTTGCCCTCCGATCCGCTCGGGAATCCGCCCATCGGTGATCCGACTCCGCCGCATTTCCGCCTACGAGCGCGAGCTCCGGTGAGCAGGTCGCGCGTCGTCGTCGTCACGGGCGGCTCGGCAGGCGTGGGCCGGGCGGCGGCACGCGCGTTCGCGCGCGAGGGTGCTTCCGTCGGAATCGTCGCCCGGGGTCGGGAGCGACTCGAGGCGACGCGGGCGGAGCTGGTCGCGCTCGGGGCCAGGGCGGCGGCGGTCGAGGCGGACGTCGCCGATGCCGACGCGCTGGAGGCCGCTGCGTCCCATATCGAGGACGAGCTCGGGCCGATCGACGTCTGGATCTCGAACGCGATGGCGACCGTGTTCGCGCCGGTCCGCGACACGACGCCGGAGGAATTCCGGCGTGCCACGGAGGTGACCTACCTCGGCTCCGTCTGGGGAGCGATGGTGGCGCTGAAGCGCATGCTCCCGCGCGACTCCGGGACGATCGTCCAGGTCGGCTCCGCGCTCGCCTATCGCGGAATCCCGCTCCAGGCGGCCTACTGCGGCGCAAAGCACGCGCTTCAGGGTTTCCTCGAGTCGCTGCGGACGGAGCTCGCGCACGAGGGCTCGAACGTGCGCGTGACGATGGTGCAGCTTCCCGCGCTGAACACGCCGCAGTTCACCTGGAGCCGTGCGAAGCTGCCGCGGCAGCCGCAGCCCGTCCCGCCCATCTTCTCGCCGGAGGTCGCGGCCGACGCGATCGTGTGGGCTGCGTCCCATCCGCGCCGCGAGCTCATCGTCGGTTGGCCGACCCTGAAGGCCATCGTCGGAAACGCGGTCGCGCCGGGCCTCGTCGACCGCTATCTCGCCCGGACGGGCTACGAGGCCCAGCAGGCGGAGCAGCCCCTCGATCCGGGCCGCGTCGACAATCTCTTCGAGCCGGCGCCCGGGGAGCAGGCGGTCGACGGTCCCTACGGCGACCGCTCGCGCGCACGCAGTCTGCAGCTCGAGCTCACGAAGCACCGCGGCCCGGTGCTCGCCGGGCTGACCGGAGTCTCCGCGCTCGCGGCCGCGGCAGTTCTCAGAACGCAGGGCTCATAGGAGGTTCACCGTGAAGCTTGTTGCCGATTTCATGCTGGAGCGACTGCGCGAATGGGGGGTCCACCGGATCTACGGCTACCCCGGTGACGGCATCAACGCCATCCTGGGCGCGCTCGATCGCGCGCAGGGCGATCCGCAGATCATCCAGGTCCGTCACGAGGAGATGGCCGCGTTCATGGCCTGCGGTCACGCGAAGTTCACGGGGGAGGTCGGCGTCTGCCTCGCGACCTCCGGCCCCGGGGCCATCCACCTTCTCAACGGCCTGTACGACGCAAAGCTCGACCACGTTCCCGTGGTCGCGATCGTCGGCCAGCAGGCGAGAGCCGCGCTGGGAGGCGACTACCAGCAGGAGGTCGACCTCGTCACGCTGTTCAAGGACGTCGCGCACGAGTACGTGCAGATGGCGATGGAGCCGGCGCAGATCCGGCACCTCGTCGACCGCGCCGTGCGCATCGCGCTCGCGGAGCGCACGGTGACCTGCCTGGTCGTCCCGAACGACGTCGCGGGGATGGAGGCCGTCGAGCAGCCGCCCCACGAGCACGGAACGATCCACTCGAGCGTCGGTTACACGCCGCCGAGAGTCGTGCCCGCGGCGGGCGAGCTCCAGCGCGCGGCCGACATCCTGAACGAGGGCGAGAAGATCGCGATCCTCGTGGGCCAGGGTGCGGCCCAGGCCGGCGACGAGGTCGTCGAGGTCGCGGACCTCCTCGGCGCCGGGATCGCGAAGGCCCTGCTCGGCCGGGCGGTCGTCCCTGACGACATCCCGTACGTCACAGGATCCATCGGCCTGCTCGGAACTCGCCCCAGCTTCGAGCTGATGACCGGGTGCGACACGTTGCTCATGGTCGGCTCGAGCTTCCCGTACTCCGAGTTCCTTCCGGAGGAAGGGCGCGCGCGCGGGATCCAGATCGACATCGACGCGCGGCGTATCGGCATCCGCTATCCGATGGACGTCCACCTCGTCGGGGACGCCGGGGAGACGTTGCGGGCGCTCCTTCCGCTGCTCGAGCGCAAGGAGGATCGCTCGTGGCAGGAGTCGATCGTCTCGTCAGTCGAAGACTGGTGGGAGCTGATGGAGACGCGCGCGCACGACGACGCCGATCCGATCAACCCGCAGCGCGTCTTCTGGGAGCTGTCCTCGCGGCTGCCGGAGGGCTGCATCCTCACCGCCGACTCGGGCTCGTCCGCGAACTGGTTCGCGCGCGACCTGCGGCTCCGCCGCGGGATGATGGCCTCGCTCTCGGGGAACCTCGCGACGATGGGGCCGGGCGTCCCCTACGCGATCGCGGCCAAGTTCGCGTACCCGACGAGGCCGGTGCTCGCCCTCGTCGGCGACGGTGCGATGCAGATGAATGGCCTGAACGAGCTGATCACGATCGCGAAGTACTGGCGGAGCTGGAGCGATCCGCGGCTCGTGGTGCTCGTCCTGAACAACCGCGACCTGAACCAGGTCACGTGGGAGCAGCGCGCCCTGCAGGGCGATCCCAAGTACCCGGC
>JBKPLV010000082.1:0-1548 GCA_046731795.1 Actinomycetota bacterium
TGACTACTCGTAGCTGATCGCCTGCAGCGGATCGAGCCTCGCGGCCCTCCGTGCGGGGAAGATCGAAGCGAGGATCCCGACGAATATCGCCGCGATGACGAAGACGACGACCTGCGTCGTCGGGAACGAGAACACGATGAAATCGATCCGGATGATCAGCAGCGACGCGAGGACGATGCCGAGCACGATTCCCAGGGCGGCGCCGATCAGCGCGGTGATGATGCTCTCGTGCAGGATCATCCGCCGGATCTGACGTCGCGTCATGCCGATCGCCCGCAGCATTCCGATCTCGCGCGTCCGCTCGTAGACCGTCAGTACGAGGGTGTTGACGATGCCGAACAGACTGATGATCACCGAGAGCGCGAGTAGCACGTACAGGATGTACAGGATGCGCTTGAACGGAGCGATCTGGTTGTCGATGAACTCGCCGCGGGTCTGCACCTTTGCGTTGGGGAAAGCGCCCAGCGAGTTCTCCAGGGCCGCCTGGTTGGCGTCCGTCTCGCCTCCTTCCATCTTCAGGAACGAGAAGAGGTTCTTCGGCGCGGGAACCTCGCGGTCCCACGCGACGGTGGAGACCGTCACCCGGCCGAACGGCGACCCGCCGGTCGGCGGGTCGAAGATCCCTTTGATCCGGAACGTGACGACATGCCCGTTCGGGAACGTCATCTTGACCGGCGATCCGAGCCGCAGGTTGTGGTCCTTCGCGTAGTCGTTGTCGGTAAACGCGCCGTCGTCGCCGAGCTCGGAGAAGACGTCCTGTGAGCCTTCTGTCCACTTCATGTCGATCACCTGCGCCATACCGGGGTCGACGGCGGTGGAGAACTCGACGGAGTCATACAGCTTCGTCTCACCGGTGCGGACGTTCCCCACGTCCGTGACGCCCGGAGTTTTCGCCGCAGCATTCGCGACGTCGATCGGGATCGGGGAGAAGTTGTTCTGCGCCGTGATCGCGTAGTCGCCCACGAAGAGGTCGTTCACGGCTCCCTTGAAGGAGGCGAGAATGCCCGACGCCAACGTCGCGACGAGGGTGACGAGGGTGAGTCCGATCATGAGAGCTGCCGCCGTCGACGCGGTGCGCTGCGGATTCCGGCGGGAGTTGTCGCGAGCCAGGTATCCGGCCGCGCCGCCGATCTTGGTCGCCGGCCAACCGAGGACCTCGGCGAGCGGTCGCACGAACCGGGACGCGAAGAGCGCCACTCCGATGAACACGAGGAGCACGCCGATGCCCATGAACGCGAGCACCTTCCCGGTGCCGAGGCCGCTGCCGAAGATCCCGTACGCCAGCGCGACAAACCCGAGGGCCGCGGTCGACGCCGCCGCGAATCCCCTGAAGCGTGCGAAGCGCCCCGGTGGCAGGACGGCACCCTCTCGAACGGCGGCAATCGGCGGCACCTTCGTTGCACGGAACGCAGGCCGCAGGCTGGCAATCAACGTAACGAGGATCCCGGCAACCAGCCCGGTGATCACCGCCGAGCGCGTGAGACCGACCAGGCCGGTGTTCGGAAGGTCGAGGCCGATGACACCGAAGAACCAGAAGAGGCCTTTGGC
>JBKPLV010000083.1:0-7048 GCA_046731795.1 Actinomycetota bacterium
ACGCTCGCTGCGTTAGGCCTGCCGCGTCTACAGTCCTACGGCCCTGCTTCGCGGTGGCGCTGCTACTGGGTGCGGCACCGAAGGCGGCGCGTCCTCAGTCGGGGTGAACGAGGCGGCCTTCCATGCCACCCGCCACGACGACGACCTGGCCCGTGACGTGGCCCGAGAGCGTGTCCGAGGCGAGCACGACCACCTGCGCCGCCACGTCCTCCGCGGTCGCGACCTTGCGCAGCGGCATCGTGCGCGTGATCCGCTCCACGCTTGCATCGTCGAGCAGGCCGCGCGTCATGGGCGAGGCCGTCCAGCCGGGCGCCACCGCGTTCACGCGCGCCGTCTTCGAGACGCGCGCCACCTCGTTCTTCACCGACCGCAGCAGGCCGCCGAGGATGCCGGACTTCGCGGCCGCGTAGTCCGCATGCCCCGCCTCGCCGAAGACGCCGGCCGTTGAGCCGACGAGGACGAGCGAGCCCTGCCCGGTGCGGGCGACCTCGCGCAGGAACGCACGCGCGGTGAGGAACGTCGCGGTGAGGTTCGCGCGGACGGTCTCCTCCCACCGTTCGAGCGGCAGCTCCCAGAGCGGCACGTCCTCGGACGGGTAGACGCCTGCGACCGCCGCACAGACGTCGACGGCCCCCAGCGCAGCCCGTGCCTCCTCGAAGAGGCGTTCGGCATCCGTCTCGAGCCGGAGGTCGGCTTGCGCGGCCGCCGCCGCCCCGATCTCCCGGGCGATGCCGCGGGCCCGCTCCGCGCCGAGGTGGTAGTGGACGACGACGCGCGCGCCCTCGGCGGCGAACCCGCGCGCACACGCAGCGCCGATGCCGCTCGACGCACCCGTGACCACCACGCCCTTCCCTGCAAGACCCGTGTCGATCCGGCGTAGGCTACTCGGGTGCGCGTCCACGTCATCTCGGACATGGAGGGCGTCGCGGGCATCGTCAAGGGGGAGCAGACCTCCGGCGGCGAGCCGCTGTACGAGGAGGGCCGCAAGCTCTACACGCAGGAGATCAACGCGGCGGTGCGGGGCGCGAAGGCCGCAGGAGCGACCGAGATCGTCGTCATGGACTGCCACGGCGCCGGCAAGGGGTGGACGTTCAACTCGCTCGTCGCCGAGGACCTGGATCCCGACTGCCAGTTCGTGATCCAGAACGAGTGGACGGAGTACACCGAGTTCCTCGAGCAGGGCTGCGACGCCGCGCTCTTCGTCGGCATGCACGCGCGTGCCGGAACTCCCGACGGCGTCATGAACCACACGATCTCGGGTCGCGACTACCAGAACCTCTGGTTCAACGACACTCTGGTCGGCGAGACGGGGATCAACGCCGCGCTCTGCGGGACGTGGGGATGCCCTGTCCTCCTGGTGACCGGCGACGAGGCCTCCTGTCGCGAGGGACGCGAGCTTCTCGGCGACGGTCTCACGACGGTCGCCGTGAAGTGGGGCTTCGGCTCGCGGTCGGCGCGCTCACTCACGCCGGCCAAGGCACGCGAGCTCATCGAGGACGGCGCGCGACGCGCGCTCACCGACCTGAAAGCGGTCGCGCCGTACGATCCCGGCAGCCCCTGCGAGGTGCGCGCGGAGTTCAAGCACACGAACGAGCCCGATCGGCTCCGCTTCCGCCACGGCGTGGAGCGCGTCGGCGAGCGCATGATCGTCTCGCGCGCCGACACGTGGTGGGACGCCTGGAAGCAGTTCTACTTCTGATCCCGGTGTCGGTCGCCCTCGCGCTGCAGTCGTACGAGGCGTTCGCCCGCGACGACATGGACGGGGTCCTCGCCCATCTGCATCCCGACATCGAGTGGCACCAGGCCCAGGGGCTGCCGCACGGCGGCGTCTACCGCGGGATCGACGAGGTCCGGGCGAACGTCTTCGACCCCCTCGACCGCGACTGGTGGGAGGAGTTCGTCGTCACGCCGGAGGACGTGGTCGACGGCGGCCGCGACGTGGTCGTGCTCGGGCGCTACACGGGCATCGCGCGGGGCACCGGGAAGAAGCTCGACGTTCCGTTCGTGCACGTGTGGACGTTCGTCGACGAGCAAGCCGTGATGTTTCGCCAGTTCCTCGACACCGCGGGGTGGAACGAGGCGCTCTCTCCGTAACGACGCACGCCCCGCCTGTTGACATGTCACTGGGCGGGTGTCACATTCCCCCGGCGAGCGCGGGAGGGCTCGTCGCCGAGGTGCATAGGGCAACTCCCTGCGCGCTTCGTCGTCCAACATGGAGTACCCACTGCGGGGGGAACCGAAGGAGGGCATGTCTATGAGGAAGGCCATCGTCGTAGCGGTCTCGGCCGTGACCGCCGCCGCTGCAGTCGCAGCCTCGGTCGCGACGGCGGACTCGTCGCGCGTCGCGAGCCCTGCGGCGCCGAACTGCAAGCTCGGCACCATCGCGCTGACCGGCCCGTACACGGGTCCGGCCGGGAGCGCCGGTCTCGACCAGCGCAACTGGGGCCGGATCTTCCTGACCGACTGGAACGCCGGCAAGCCGATCCCGGGCGTCCCGAAGTCGCTCAAGCGCACGAAGCTCAAGGCGGTCGAGGCTGACACGCAGCTGAACCCGCAGGTTGCGGCGACCGTCGCCGTGCAGCTGCGGTCGAATAAGGACCTCCTGGCGGTCAATGGCTTCTCCGGCAGCCAGGAGAACGTGGCGGGCGGCCCGATCCTCAAGCGCGGCGGAGTCGCGTTCGTGTCCGGATCGGCGACTCGCGCGAGTCTGACCGACCCGACGACTCTGGACGGCAAGGTGCTGAAGAAGGCGGATGCCGCGGGGCACATTCTCGCCCCCGTGTACTTCCGCCGGGTCGTGCCGACCGACAAGCGGCAGGGTCTTACCGACGCCGAGTTCGTGCTGAAGAAGCTCGGCGTCAAGTCGGGCGACTCCGTGATGACCGTGGATCAGGCCGAGGCCTATTCGGTGCCGCTGATCACGCTCATCACGCAGACGCTGGACAAGGCCGGAGTCAAGGTCGACCGGCAGTCGCAGCCCGCGTCGCAGACCGACTTCACATCGCTCGCAACCCGTGCGGTCGCTCAGAAGGCGAAGGTCGTGGTGTTCGGCTCGCAGGTCGCGTCGAATGCCCAGCTGTTCTTCCAGCAGCTGAAGTCTCGCGGCTACCAGGGCGCTTTCCTCGGGACGGACGGGACGTTCGACTCGTCGCAGTTCAAGGTGCCTGGTGCGTACATCTCGTCGTTCAGCCTCGACATCCACGACGTGCCCGTCGCGAAGCCGTACGTCGCGCAGTTCGAGAAGCAGTACGGCCAGACGATCTCGTTCGGGGCCCCGTCGTTCGTCGCCGTCCAGGCGATCGCGATGGGAATCTCGGCAGCCTGCGCCGACGGCAAGGTGAGCCGTGCCGAGGTTCGCCGTGACATCGGGAAGGTGAAGATGTCGAACACGCTCCTTGGCAAGCCCGTGTCGTTCGACAAGTTCGGGGACGTCGTCGGCGGCGTCGGCTTCACGATCTTCCAGATCGGGAGCGGCGGCCAGTACAACGTCGTCCAGAAGGGCTAGTCGATTCGATGACAGTCGTGCGGCCCATCGTCATGGTGGGCCGCACGTCCTTCTGAGAGGCTTCGGCAGTGCAGCTGGTCGCGTACTTCCAGGACTTCCAGCTCACCTGGAGCTACTTCTTCAACCAGCTCGTCGCCGGGCTGACGCTCGGGAGCCTGTACGGGCTCATCGCCATCGGCTATTCGATGGTGTACGGGATCCTGAAGCTCCTGAACTTCGCGCACGGCGAGGTCTTCATGATCGGCTCGTACATCGGCTATTTCGTCCTGACCTGGCTCGGGGGGGCGACCGATCCGAGCATCCCCGTCGCCGCGGTGATCCTGCTGATGTTCCTGGGGGCAATGCTCGGCGCCGGCGCTCTCGGCGTCGTCATCGAGCGCTTCGCGTATCGCCCGCTGCGCCAGAAGAGGGCGTCCCGTATCGCACCGCTCATCAGCGCGCTCGGCGTCTCGTTCTTCCTCCAGCAGCTGGCCGTGATCCTCTTCGGGTCGGCGCCGAAGCAGTACAACTCGTTCGCGTTCGACAACGGCTCGCTGTTCACGAACGTCACGATCGGGCCGTTCACGATCCAGTACATGCAGCTGTTCGTCATCGTGACGACGGTCTGCCTGATGGCGGCGCTGACGGTCTTCATCGCGCGCACGCAGGTCGGCCGCGCCATGCGGGCGACGTCCTTCGATCTCGAGGCCGCCTCGATGATGGGGATCGACGTCGACCGCGTCATCGTGGTGACCTTCTTCCTCGGCTCGGTGCTCGCCGGCGCCGCCGGCGTCATGAACGGCCTGATCTTCCAGAACGTCGACCCGTACGTCGGGTTCCAGGTCGGCCTCATCGCGTTCACGGCCGCGGTCGTCGGGGGGATCGGGAGCATCCCGGGAGCCATGGTCGGCGGTCTCGCGATCGGACTCGGGCGTGCGTTCTCGATCGGCTACGTCTCGTCCTCGTACCAGGACGTGATCGTGTTCGCCATCCTCATCGCGATCCTGCTCCTCCGACCCTCGGGGCTCTTCGGGACGCCGGCCCCGCAGAAGGTGTGAGATGAGCGAGGCCGCACCGCCTCCCGTCTCCTCCGGCCCAGCGATCGGCTCCGACGAGTGGGTCGCGCGCTCGGACGAGCGGGCGGTCCGGCGCGGAGGCCTGCTCGGCCGGGCCGAGGCGCTCTACGAGCGCGTGCCTCGGCCGGCGGTGTTCGCGTTCTTCGTCGTCCTCGCGGCCCTCGTCCCGCTGCTGACGGCGCAGACGGACAACGACATCTACTTCCTGCGGGTTGGCACCGTGGCGCTCGTCTTCTCGCTCCTCGCGCTCGGGCTCAACGTCGCGGTCGGCTTCGCGGGCCTCCTCGACCTCGGCTACATCGCCTACTACGGGATCGGCGCGTACGGCTATGCGTTCCTCTCCTCGGACAAGTTCGGGGTCCACTGGCAGGCGTGGGCCGTGCTGCCCCTCGTCGTTGCCGTCTCTGCGCTCCTCGGACTGCTCCTCGCGCTCCCGTCGCGGCGTCTCGTGGGCGACTACCTCGCGATCGTGACGCTCTTCTTCGGGCAGATCTTCTACATCATCGCGACGCAGGGATACCGCGTCTCGTTCCTCGGGCTGAACAAGGATCTCGGCTTCGACAGGGCCAACTGGGACCTGACCGGCGGCCCCAACGGCATCGCGAACGTCGACCGGCTCGGCATCTTCGGCCTGGAGGCCTCGAGCGAACGGGCGTACTTCTACATCACGCTGACCGCGGTGGTCGTCGTGTTCGCAGCGCTGACGCTCGCGAACCGCTCCCGCACGGGCCGCGCGTGGCGTGCCCTCAACGACGACGCGCTCGCGGCCCAGGCGATGAGCATGCCCGTCAACTGGCTCAAGCTCATGGCCGTTGGCGTGGGTGCGGCGGTCGCGGCGCTCGCGGGGACGATCAACGCAGCCCTCCTGCAGGGCGCCTTCCCCGACGACTACAACACCCAGGTCCTGATCATCATCTACGCGATGGTGATCCTGGGCGGGGCGGGAAGCCTCTCCGGCGCCGTCCTCGGGGCGTTCATCGTCTCGGTGCTCATGCTCGAGGGGCTGCGTCCGCAGACGCCGATCGGGGACTTCACGGACAACGGACGCTGGGTGTACTACGCCGTGATCCTCGTCGTGCTCGTCGCCGCGATCCGGCCGTGGAGGAGGCTCGCGACGATCCTTGCGGGGATCGTCGCGTTCGGGTTGGTGGTGCATGCGGTCGTCGCCGTCACAACGGCGCACGGGACCGACGGCCGTCTCAACATCGGCCCGGACACGTACGGCGACGGCGGACCGCTCGGGTGGCTGATCCGGCACTGGCTCGCCCTGCCGGGCGGAACCTACGAAGAGGGCTCCCGCACCTGGTTCAACATCGCCCTCGTCGGCCTCATCGCGCTGGTCCTCTGCCTGACGCTCGTGCATGGCTGGGTGCGGGACGCGCTGATCGTGCCGACCGTCTGGCTCGCGGGCTTCGTCTGGGAGACGCGCCTCGCGCAGGAGACCTCCGGGCCGACGCGCTTCCTGCTCCTCGGGGCGCTCCTGATCGGGCTCATGATCGCGCGGCCGCAGGGGCTCCTCGGCAAGCCGCGCGTGGAGATCGTGTAGTGGCGGCTCCGCTCCTGCAGCTCGAGAAGGTGAGCAAGTCCTTCGGCGGCCTGCTCTGCATCGACCGGCTCGATCTCGAGGTGAAGGAGGGGGAGATCGTGAGCGTCATCGGCCCGAACGGGGCGGGCAAGACGACGCTCTTCAACCTCATCACCGGGATGTACCGACCGGACACCGGCGACATCCGGCTCGATGGGGAGAGCATCGTCGGGCTCGCGCCGCACAAGATCACGAACCGGGGCGTCGCTCGGACGTTCCAGACCCTGCGGCTGTTCCTGAACATGAGCGTCAAGGACAACGTGATGGCCGCGACCTACGGCGGCACGCACTCGTCGCTCGTCGAGTCGATCCTGCGACTCCCGCGGGCTCGCCGCGAGGAGCGCGAGTCGAACGTGGTCGCCGAGGAGAAGCTCGCGTTCTTCGGGCAGCGGCTGATGGGCTACCGCTGGAACCAGCCTGCCTACAGCCTCTCGTACGCGAACCGGCGGAGACTCGAGATCGCGCGCGCGACCGCGACGAACCCGCGGATCCTCCTGCTCGACGAGCCGGCCGCCGGGATGAACCCGGTGGAGACCCAGGAGATCACCCAGCTCATCGGGCAGCTCCGCCGAGAGGGCGGCTACACGATCCTCGTCATCGAGCACGACATGCACGTCGTCGAGGGCATCTCCGACCGCGTCGTCGCGCTCGACCACGGCGAGAAGATCGCGGAGGGGACGTACGAGCGGGTCGCGACTGACCCGCGCGTCGTCGAGGCCTATCTCGGAACCTCTGCGACGGAGCGAAAATGAGCTCCGACGGCCCACTCCTCTCGCTCGAGGGCGTGAACACGTACTACGGGCAGATGCACATCCTCCAGGAGGCGACGCTGCGGGTCGGACCGGGCGAGCTCGTGTGCCTCCTCGGCGGAAACGCCTCGGGAAAGTCGACGACGCTGAAGAC
>JBKPLV010000084.1:0-1276 GCA_046731795.1 Actinomycetota bacterium
GCCGCGGGACGTCACCCCCGAGGCGACGAGGACCGTCGTGGAGCGCGAGGCGCCGGGCATCGCCGAGGCGATCCGCTCGGACGCGCTCGCACGCACCCCCCATGCGCTCCTGTCTCGCGGCGTCGCCGGCCTGCGCGGACCGACTCTCATCGTCAACCTTCCGGGCTCTCCGGGCGGTTGCCGTGACGGGTTCGAGGTCCTGCGCCCGGCGCTGCGTCACGGCCTCGAGCTCGCAGCCGGCGACGTCGAGACACGGCACCGGCAGACGTGACGAGCACAGCCGCAGTCCCGCTCCCGCGACGTCTGGCGTCGCTCGTCCGGATCGAGCACACCGTCTTCGCGCTGCCGTTCGCGTACGTCGGGGCGTTCCTCTCGGTGGACGCGTGGCCCGGCGTTGCGAACATGCTCTGGATCACGGTCGCGATGGTCGGCGCGCGAACGCTCGCAATGTCGCTCAACCGTCTCGTCGATGCCGAGGTCGACGCCCGGAACCCGCGCACCGCGATGCGGGAGCTGCCGAGGGGAGCGCTCTCGCGGGCGCAGGTGTGGCTCTTGTGCGGATTGGCACTTTCCGTGTTCCTGCTCGCTGTCTTCCAGCTCGACCCGATCGTGCGCTGGCTGTGGCCGATCCCCGTCGTCCTCTTCGGCATCTACCCGTACCTGAAGCGGGTCACGTGGCTCTGCCACGTCTGGCTCGGTGCATGTCTCGGGCTCGCGCCGGTCGGCGCCTGGCTCGCGATGACGGGAACGGCTCCCTGGGAGGCCTGGGCCATCGGCGGAGCGGTTCTGCTCTGGGTCGCCGGCTTCGACCTCTTCTACTCGCTCTTCGATCTCGACCACGATCGCGCCGAGGACCTCCACTCGTGGGCCGTGCGCTTCGGCGAGCGGGGCGTATTTGTCGGCGCCCGCGCATTCCACGCGGGCACGGTTCTCCTGCTCGCCGCCGCCGGCGTGGGGCTCGACGTCTCGTTCTTCTACTGGGCGGGCGTCCTCGTCACCGCCGCGCTGCTCGTGTACGAGCACTCGCTCGTCAAGCCCGGCGACCTGCGCCGTCTCGATGCCGCGTTCTTCACGATGAACGGCGTGATCAGTGTCGTCTTCTTCGTGTTCGTGGCCCTGGACGTGCTCGTCGCGTGATCCGAGGGCGCGGGCTCGAGAAGCGGTACGGCCGCAAGCGCGTGCTCTCTGGCGTGGACGTTGCGGTGCCGGCCGGCGGATTCGCGACGGTCACGGGTCCCAACGGGAGCGGCAAGACGACCCTGCTTCGCCTCGTGGC
>JBKPLV010000085.1:0-8890 GCA_046731795.1 Actinomycetota bacterium
CTTCGCGCGGATCCCGGCGTGCCGCGAGCGAAGGCGCGCGCTTGTCCAAAACGAGAGGGGTGCATCGCCGCTCGGGTTCCGTCCGGGCAGCGCGGTCCCGGATGCTTTACGGTCCCGCGTGTGGGGCCAGGTCGCCGTCGAGAGACAACTGGGACGTCGCTCGAAAGGAGACATAGATGCACGCACTCGTGGTACGTGTGACCATCCATAACGCTGATCGCACTCGGGAAGTGCTCACCAGCCAGGTTGTGCCGCGAATCTCAGGCGCGCCCGGCTTCAAGACCGGCTACTGGACCTGGTCGTCCGGTGGTGGGGAGTTGGACGGTCTCTCGATGATCATCTTCGACTCGGAGGAGAATGCACGTGCGGCGGGCGAAAGGGTGAGCGCCATCGCTGCTGAGGCGCCCGACGATGTCACGCTTGAGAGCACCGAAGTTCGAGAGGTCGTCGCATCGGCGTAACAAGGCAGTCGGGGTAGCGGTGACCTGGCCCCCAATCTCACGACGCAGGCAAGTACGCAGACCGAACGGCGGGAGAACGAATCGCAGATAACCGTGCGGTTCGCAGGGGGAAGACCCTCCGTCCGGTCTGCGCTCGTCATCTTGCCAGTCGCCGTGCGATTCAAATGTGCGCTGTGAGGGAAGCCACTCCTTGCCGCCATTGCCGAGGGGAGTGCGCGCGGGCTTTGGGGGAGGTTCGCGGCGCCTCCCCTGGTCTCTCACGCCGCGCTCCGGCGAAGTTGTCATGAACCGCGATCTGTGCCAGGCTCCGCAGGTTCGGGGAGACCACTACAAGGGGGACGGATGAACAAGAAGCGATTCTTCGCGGCGTCAGTCGCTGTGTTCGCAACGCTCAGCCTCATCGGCATTACGGCTGTGGCATCGGCCGACCCGACGAGTAGCCACAGCGGGGGTGCCAACGCGAACCAGACCGGCGTTGTCCGAATCGATCCGACCAACCCGCAGGTGGCTTACGTTTCGGGCCGGTACAACTGCCCGTCCGGCACTCAAGCGCACCTGTTCGTGTCGGTGAAGCAGGTCGCCGACGGACAGCCCGACTCGCGGCTCAAGGAGGAGGGCAGCAGCCGGATCTCGTCGGCATGGCTGGAGCGTCATTTCGATACACAGCCCACCTGCGACGGCGCATGGCACACGGGGACTTGGCGCATCACCAACGACACCTCCGACGCGGACTACGAGTACGGCCAAGGTGGAGGGCTGATTCCCGGCACGGTGTACGTGCAGTTCTGTTGGGATGAGTTGAGCGATACCCCGACCTGGCACGCCTATAGCGAGCAGTTCGCCCGCGCGAGCTACTAACTGGCGACTAACGGTGGCGGAAGCCCGCTGAACGGGCTTCCGCCACTGCAGTGGTGGAGGAGAGTCGCGACTAGCAGCCTTCTTGACGATGGGCGGTGCAGGACTCGAACCTGCGGCCACCTGCGTGTAAAGCAGGCGCTCTACCAGCTGAGCTAACCGCCCGCAGCGGGCACAGGATCACACAAAGCGCGGCGGCCTCGCGGGTGACGCAGATCCCCCGTCCGGCCTATTGAACCGTCCCGACCGCTGGTCTTGGCTCAAGCATGGCCATCCAGCAGATTCGCGTCCCGTGGATTCCGGGCTACGACGTCGGCGTGGGGGCCGATCTCGCGTCCGGGAGCCCGATGAACAGCCCGGTCCAGCCTGAGGCCACGCCGGTCGACCAGGCGAGCGGCGCCACGATCGACCTGCAGATCCAGCGCATCACCTCGACCGAGGAGCTCGAACGAGCCCTGGGGGTCGACGTCGAGGCGAGCTACGGGTGCGCGTCGTTCGGGCCGAGCATCTCGGCGCGCTTCTCGTTCGCCAAGCAATCGAAGGTGCAGTCGAGCTCGCTGTTCATGACGGTGACCGCGCGCGTGCAGCTCGAGTTCCTTTCGATCGACACGCCGCACCTCACCGAGAAGGCGGCCGAGATCATCAACGACCCTGGGCTCTTCGAGGGGCGGTACGGGAACATGTTCGTCCGCGGCATCGGCCGCGGCGGTCTCTTCGTCGGAGTGCTGCGCATCGACACGGGCTCGTCGGAGGAGTCGATGAACATCTCCGCGGAGCTCGAGGGGTCGTACGGGCTCTTCTCCGCCGAGGCCAAGACGAAGTTCTCGGAGGTGCAGAAGCACTACAAGAACGAGGTCTTCGTGCGGCAGTACCAGGAGGGCGGGCCGAAGGACCTCACGATCGACGATCCCACCGATCCCCTTCGCCTCCTCGAGAACGCAAACAAGTTCCTCGCGGGCTTCGACGCCGACCGGGACGCCGTGGCCAAGGTCGCGGTCCCGTTCTTCGTGACGCTCGCGCCGACGACGATCGCCGAGGGGCCACTTCCGCCGAACCCGGCGGAGATCCAGAAGGCGCAGGACGTCTTGCTCTTCTGCGCGAGAAAGCGAAGCGCGTTGCTGGACCAGCTGAACCTGCTCGAGTACATCTCCGAGAACCCGAGCAAGTTCGAGTTCACCGCTCCCGTCGACGCCGCTGCGGTCACGGACGCGGCGACGAGGATCCAGGACGACCTGACGCTCCTCGCCGACTGTGCGAGCTCCGCGATCTCGAACCGCCCCGCGGCGACGTACCCGGAGCAGTTCGCGAAGGACAAGGGCGTGGAGTTCCCGAGCAGCGCCCCGCTCACGCCGATGCCGACACCGGTCGTCGGTGTGGGGACGGTCGAGGTCCCCGACTTCTCGGTCTGCACGACCCGCGACGCTTGCCAGGACCTCGCGACGAGCCACCAGCTGACGGCGACGTTCGTCCCCGTCGGGGAGGCGGGCCCGTTCAAGGTGCTCGGGACGCAACCGCCGAAAGGAGTGCCGGCCGACGCGGGCTCGGCGGTGGAGATCTTCTACCCACCGGAACCGCACGTCATCGGGCCGAAGGTCCTCGACCTCACGAGGGTCGGGATCCTCAGGGAAATGGCTCTACCAGGAAGGAACTAGCGATGTCGACATGGACTGAGGACTTCAACCACTCGCTCGAGACCCTGGGCCTCCCCAGCCCGGGCGAGCTCGAGCCCGTCGAGGCGTACGAGTTCATCTCGCACCTCGTCGAGGGGATCGAGCTCACCGAGGACGGAGCGACGGTCGCCGAGGCGCTCGGCGCCGTGGCGGTCGCGGAGGCTGCCGCCGCCGCCTCCGAGACCGTAGGCGCCGCGATGCTGCTCACGGCGTCCTTCTACGGCGGAGCGCTCATCGGCGCCGCGATCTACGCGTCCGGCAAGCAAGCCTGGGAGGAGCTCACCGCGCCGATCGACATCAGTCAGCTGCTCGAGTGGTCCAAGCAGTACGAGGCGCCGATCCTCGACCTGCCGCCAGATGCCCCGGAGGTCTCGTGGTATCCGGAGACGACGACCGCGCACGAGGACGCGCCGCCGCCGGCGCCCGACTACCCCGGTCACGTAGTCCGGTGCGATTCGACCGACAGGGATTCCGTCGAGCGCATCCAGACCGCCCTCGCGGCGTCGGGCTACGACATCGCGGTCGACGGGGACTTTGGCAGCGATACGCAGGCCGCGGTGGAGTCCTTCCAGGAGGCTCGCGGCCTCGACGTGGACGGCGACGTCGGGCCGGATACCTGGGCGGCGCTGTTCGAGACCGCGACGGAAGGAGTCGCCGGGCCGAGCTAGCCCGCTACGCCCGTGCGTAGCGGATGTGCGTGACGCCCGGCGCTTCGAGCGCCTCGACCTGAACGAGCTCGGGCAGCGGATCGCCGAGGTTCTCGAACAGACGAGCGCCGTCTCCGAGAAACAAGGGGACGACCGAGATCAGCATCTCGTCGAGCAGTCCCGCCGCCAGGTACTGCTGCGCGACGGACGCGCCGCCGCCGAGCGACACGATCTTGTCTTCTGCTGCCGCCCGGGCCTGCTCGAGCGCCGACTCGATTCCGTCCGTGACGAAGTGGAAGGTCGTGCCGCCCTGCATCTCGAGCGGCTCGCGTGAGTGGTGAGTGAGAACGAAGACCGGTGCATGGAAGGGCGGCTCGTCTCCCCACCAGCCCTTCCAGGACTCGTCCGGCCACGGGCCAGGCCCGCCGCCGAACATGTTCCGGCCCATGATCACCGCGCCGACGTTCCCGAGGATCTCCTCCGCGATCGGAGTGCTCGCATTGACCTCGCCGCCCTCGTGACCGTGACTCTCCCGGAACGCCTTCAGGGGAACGAGCCAATCGTGAAGCCTCTCGCCGCCGATGCCGAGCCCGTTCTCGATGCTCTGCTCGGGCCCGGCGACGTAGCCGTCGAGCGACATCGTGATGTTCAGCTTGAACTTGCTCATGCCAGTACGACTCTACGGCTGCACCAAACTCATCGGTTCAGCTGCGGTCACGCCTGCAACGCGGTCAGAACCGCCACGCCCGCAACGATCGTCACGACGCCCGCGAGCTGCACTCTCGACAGGCGCTCGCGAAAGAGGAAATACGCGGCAACGGCCGCGAGCGCGGCGAACTGGGACGCGAGGACGGCGGCAATTGCGATGTTGTGGCGCGACCCGACCGCGAAGAACGCGAAGCCGACCACTTCTCCGATCCCCGAGGCGACGACGAGTGGGAGCGCGTTGCGGGTGATACGGAGCCTCGCAGTGGCAGCGAGCGGTATGGCGATGAAGAGCACTCCGAGAACTCGCGGCGGGGCCACGGCCCAGGCGATCGGCAGCTCGGCGCTCGCACGAGCAGTCGCATAGATGCTGACGCCGAAGCAACACGCTGCCAGGAAGGCAAGCAGGGGAACGGCGGCCGGGCGGCGGGCGACGCTCGGCTGCACGGGTGATCCAGCGGTCGTCGCTGCGAGGGCTATCCCGGCCGCGATGAGTGCCAGGATCACGGCTGACCCGGCACCCAGCTCCTCGCCTGCGAGCACCGCGAGGATGGCTGCGACCGCTCCCTCCGTCGACACGATCGGTGCGACGATCCCGACGTTGCCGGTGCGGAGGGCGGAGTAGGAGAGGAAGAGCCCGAGGATGTTCCCGGCGCCGGCGACGAGCAGCCAGGTGGCGGAGCCCGCGTCGAGCCCGTCGGGGATTCCCTCCAGCAGGCCCCAGGGCACCACGATGCAGAAGCCGGTCAGCATCACCCAGCCCAAGACCGAGGCCGAGCCGATGATCCGCGTCGCGCGCGATGCGCACAGGATCGTCACCGCCCACGCAGCCGCCGCGCCGAGTCCGCCGAGGATCGCCATCGGCGCACAGCTGTAACAGAGAGATGCTCTAGCTCGGCACCGCTGCCGGCGGCGCGTTCGCGTACCCGACGGTACGGAGTGCTTCGCCGATCTCGTCGAGAATCGCCGGGTCGTCGATCGTCGCCGGTGTCGTATACGGCTCCCCGTCAGCGATCTTTCGCATGCTCCCGCGCAGGATCTTCCCGGATCGGGTCTTCGGAAGGCGCGCAACGACGACCGCGGTCTTGAATGCGGCGACCGGGCCGATCCGGTCGCGCACCATCCGGACGACCTCGGCGACGATCTCGTCGTGCGGACGCTCCACACCCGCCTTCAGAACGAGGAAGCCGACCGGGAGCTGGCCCTTGAGCTCGTCGCCGACGCCGACCACGGCGCACTCGGCGACGTCGGGGTGTGCGGCGAGGACTTCCTCCATCGCTCCGGTCGAAAGCCGGTGTCCGGCGGTGTTGATGATGTCGTCCGTCCTGGCCATGACGAAGACGTAGCCGTTCTCGTCGATGTAGCCGGCGTCGGCGGTCTGGTAGTAGCCCGGGAACGCCTCGAGGTAGGTCTCGCGGTAGCGCTCCTCCGCGTTCCAGAGGGTCGGCGACGAGCCGGGCGGCATCGGCAGCTTCACCACGAGCGCGCCGATCTCGCCCGCAGGAGCTTCGCTGCCGTCCGCATCCATGACGCGCAGGTCCCATCCGGGGACGGGACGGGTCGGCGAGCCGGGAACGACCGGGAGGCGCTCGATCCCGATGCAGTTCGCCGCGACAGGCCATCCCGTCTCCGTCTGCCAGTAGTGGTCGATCACCGGGATGCCGAGCTTCTCCTCCGCCCACGTGAGCGTCTCCGGGTCGCAGCGCTCGCCGGCGAGGAAGAGCGCGCGCAGCTTCGACAGGTCGTAGTCGCCGATCAGGTCCCCGTTCGGATCCTGCTGGCGGATCGCGCGGAAGGCCGTCGGCGCGGTGAAGAGCGTGCTCACGCCGTGCTCCTCGCACACGCGCCAGAACGCGCCCGCGTCGGGCGTGCCGACCGGCTTCCCCTCGTAGAGCACCGTCGTGCACCCGTGCAGCAGCGGACCGTAGACGGTGTAGGAGTGCCCGACCGTCCAGCCGATGTCGGACGCCGCCCAGTACACCTCTCCCGGATCGGTGTCGTAGATCGACTTCATCGACCACGCGAGCGCGACCGCGTGACCGCCGTTGTCCCGGACGATGCCCTTCGGCTGACCGGTCGTTCCGGACGTGTAGATGATGTAGAGCGGGTCCGTCGCCGCGAGTGGCAGGCAGTCCACGGGTTCGGCGCCCGCGAGTGCGTCGTGCCACTCGACGTCGCGCGCGGCGTCGAGCTCCGCCTCGAGCAGCGGGCGCTGGAGGACGATGCAGCGCTCGGGCTTCCAGGCCGACATCTCGATCGCCGCGTCGAGCAGCGGCTTGTACGCGACGATCCGCCCGGGCTCGATTCCGCACGACGCCGAGAGAACGACCTTTGCCTGGGCATCCTCGATCCGCGTCGCGAGCTCGTTCGCGGCGAACCCGCCGAAGACGACCGAGTGCACGGCACCGATCCGTGCGCAGGCCAGCATTCCGACGAGCGCCTCCGGGATCATCGGCATGTAGACGATGACCCGATCGCCATGGCCGACACCCTGCGCCGTCAGGGCGCCTGCGAAGCGCGCCACCGCGTCGCGCAGCTCGCGGTAGGTGAAGACTGCCTTCGTGTCCGTGACCGGAGAGTCGTAGACGAGCGCCGGCTGGTCGGCGCGGCCCCGCTCGACGTGGCGGTCGAGTGCGTTGAAGCACGTGTTCATCCGGCCGCCCGTGAACCAGCGGTAGAACGGCGCGCGCGAGTCGTCGAGCACGCGGTCCCATGGCTGCACCCAGTCGATCGCCCCGGCGGCCTCGGCCCAGAACGCCTCCCGCTCCGCCAGCGATCGGCGGTAGATCTCGGCGTACCTACCCACCGATCTCGAAGCTACGCCTTCACCTCGAGTTCGTCAACGCGTAGCGCTAATGCGGGAACTGGAACGTCAGCGTCGGGTTGCCGCTCGGCACATGGCTCGGGACGAGTCGCCGCAGGTTCTCCGGACGCGCGCGGGGGTCGAGCAGGCCGTCGCCGACGAACGCGGCGAGCTCGTCGAGCTGCTCGGACGAGAGTTGCCGCGGCGTCGACACGAGCGGATCGAGCCGCTCGAGGAGCGGCTCGGTCGGCCCGATCGGCCCTGAGAGATCGGGGGGAAGCCCGGCTCCTTCGGGCGAGTACGACTCGAGCGAGGCGGCGACGTCGAGGTGATGGAGGATCGCGTCCCGCAACGTCCGGAAAGCTCCGTCGTGCATGAACGCCGCCTGCACGGCGGCGTTGCGGAGCGGCGAGGTCCTGAACGCATACCGGTCTGCTGCGTCACGGGTGAGCTGCTCGCGCCCGAAGTCCTCGTTCATCCCCGGGCCGTCGAACGCGTTGTTCGTGGTCGCCGGCATGAGCTGGGGAACGGCAAGCACATGCTCGCGGAAGTCACTGAACATCTCGTTCGACTCCCCCGAGACGGCGTGGCACGACACGCACCCCGCGCTTCCGAAGAACTGGAGTGCGCCGTGCTTCTCCTCATCCGTGAGCGCGTTCCGCTCTCCGCGAGCGAAGCGGTCGATCGGAGCGTTCGCGAAGGTCAGCGAGAACTCGAACTCGGCGATCGCCCTCCCGAACATGTCGAACGTGATCGGAGCGCCCGAGCGCACCTCCGGGAAGGAGCGGGCGAAGAGCTTGCGGTACTCCGGTATCGCATTGAGTCGGCGAAGCACCTCCGCCCGGATGGCGTCGTTGTCTCCCGGGAACTCGAAGCCCGCGACCTCCGACCGTTCCGTCGGCGGGATGAAGGCCTGCGCGGTGAGCAGATGCGGCTCGTACGACAGGGACATGCCCTCCGGAGCGGGGAAGAAGAAGCCGGCGCTGTTGTCGAACGGATCGCGTGAGAGGGCGGCGAAGCGGGAGTTCCACATGAGCGCCGGATAGAGCGCCGTATTGATCACGGATGGGGTCCGTCGCATGTTTCGCGGCCCGGCCCGATCGGGGCCGACCACGCCGTTGTTCTCGATCCCGATCGCGATCGGCTGCGAGTCGCCGAAGCCGTTCGTGGGCGAGTGGCAGCCACCGCAGGTGTTGTCGCCGTTCAGTCCGGTGACCGTGTCGAACCAGAGCAGGCGGCCCGTGTCGGCCAGGCGCGGGTCGAGCGGTCTCCCGAGCCGCGTGGTCAGCGTCGACTCGACCCGCCCCGTGAAGCCCAGCTCCTGCAGGCGCTGCGTCAGCCTTCCGTCCAGCGAGCGGTCGTGCGAGTTGCCGTACGCAAGCGATGCGAGGCCGACCGCGAACGCCGTCGCGACGGCAAACGCGATCGGCCAGCGCATCGAGGTGCCTTACGCGGTGCCCTCCGTCTCCATCACAGCGGGTCGCACAGCGGCAGGGTCGTGGCGAAGTCGAGCGGCGAGCCGAACGAGCGGCTCGGGTCGATTGTGAACACGTCCGCGAAGTTCGTCGTGAACGTCGCCGTGAAGCCGTTGTTGAGGTTGATGTGATTGCCCGCCAGCGAGAAGTGGTCGGTCATCGTGCCGCTGAAGAGGCCCGACCCTGGCGAGGTTTCGGTGATCTTGAAGTGGTTCGCGTAGCTGAACGCATACGCGTTCCCGTCCTCGTCCGTCGCGGTCCCCGAGGCGACCGT
>JBKPLV010000086.1:0-4176 GCA_046731795.1 Actinomycetota bacterium
ACGACCACACGGTCCTCATCTCGCACACGGCGAACGGGATCCTGACCAATCTCACGGGGACGTACTCGGATCGCCACGGCCAGGCGGTGTCGAACTCGTACCGCTACTTCCGCAGCGACGGCTCGACGGCGTCCTCGTCATCGTTCAAGTACTGGACCGACCTCGTCGACGACACGTCGGCGGTGCCGACCGACCCGCTTCCGAACATGGTCAGCGGGGACTCGGGCGCGCCGAAGAATGCTCCTGCCCCGTGGGTGCCGTACACGCGCGCCGGGTGCGATTGGGGTGCGACGGCGCTCGCGAACGTCGTTCTCGAGAACACTGGCACTGGCCCGAACGGGGACATGACCAAGGTGTTCGGCTCGGGCTCGCCCGAGTGGCTCGAAGCGCAGGCGTCGAACGCAGCGCCGGCGGGGACTGCCGCGCGGACCCGCGCGCAGACGGACTTCGTCGGCATCGCTGTCCACTGCGCGAAGACGCCGTCGAGCATCTGCACGGGTAACTCCAATGCCAAGCCGGATCTGCTTCCGGACGAGTCCGGCGGCTACGACGGCTTCAAGGGTCTCTTCGGGGCGAAGTACGTGAACCCCGCCATCAACGACGGCGCAGCGGCCGTGAACAAGCTGAACGGCCAGCCCGTCACCGACCAGTTCGGGCAGCCCGGCTTCCCGGGCTTCGACGGTCTCTTCGCGACCACGACGCTCGGCTATGTCGCGCAGATGCAGGAGGCGGGCATCCCGGTCACATTCGGGTACATCTCCGACACGCACGACCAGCACGGCGTCGCCGGCGAGATCCACGCCACGCGCGGCCCGGGCGAGGCCGACTACGTCCAGCAGCTGAAGGACTACGACGCCGCGTTCGCGTCGTTCTTCCAGCGGCTCGCGAACGACGGAATCGACAAGAGCAACACGCTCTTCGTGTTCACCGTCGAAGAGGGCGACCACTTCGTCGGGTCGCCGCCGAACAACCCAAGCTGCGACGGCGTGAACGTGCCCTGCACGTATCCGCTCGTCGGCGAGGTGAACGGCAACCTCGCCGGGCTGCTCGCAACGCAGGAAGGGATCACGACGCCGTTCACCGTCCACTCGGACATGGCGCCGACGATCTACCTCACCGGGAACCCGGGTCGCACAGCGACGACGACCCGTGCGTTCGGACGGGCGCTCGGACACTTGTCCGCGGTCAATCCGTACACGGGGAACTCGGAGAACCTCAGCGTCGCACTGGCAGACCCGGTCGGAATGAAGGCGCTGCACATGATCACCGCCGATCCGCAGCGAACGCCCACGCTGACGATGTTCGCCGCGCCCGACTGGTTCCTGTTCGCGGGTGCGCAAAACTGCTCGGCGCCATGCGTCACCGTGCCGACGACGCCGCCGACGTCGACGTTCGCCTGGAACCACGGCGGGATCCAGCCCGAGATCGCGACCACGTGGCTCGGAATGGTCGGGCCGGGTGTGCGGAACCTCGGTGACGACACGACCTGGATCGACCACACGGACGTGCGGCCGACGATGCTGAGCCTGCTCGGCCTCCAGGACACGTACGTCCACGACGGCCGTGTCCTGATCGACCAGCTCAACGCTCGAGCCGTGCCCCAGACGCTCGTGGCCCACCGCGAGACGCTCCGCCGGCTGGGGGAGGTCTACAAGCAGCTGAATGCTCCCTTCGGAGCCTTCGGCACGAGCATGCTCGTCGCGTCGACGAAGGCGGTGAAGAGCGGCTCGGCGTCGGACGACAGCACGTACACGACGCTCGAGAGCTCGATCACGTCGCTGACGAGTCAGCGGGACGCGCTGGCCGCGCAGATCCGCGCAGCACTCGATGGCGCGGCGTTCTCGAACACTGCGCTCGACGAGCAGCAGGCGAAGCAGTACATCGACGCCGCCCAGGCGCTCATCCAGCAGGCCGCGACGCTCGCGGCGGACTAGGCACGCGCCGCGAAGGAGCCTGCTCCTCCGGGAGCAGGCTCCTTCGGCGGGGCCCGTGCGAGACAATCCCGGCGTGGTTGCTCTCTCCGCGCTCGGCTGGGACGACGGTTGGGACGACGCCTTCGCGCCCTACCGTCACGAAGGCCTCGCGCCGGGCCGAATTGCCGTGCAGCACCGAGGCGCGTACGACGTGTTGACCGCGGACGGCGAGGTTCGGGCGCGAGTCGCGCCGCGCCTTCGCCGCGGGGCGTCGGTGGCGGAGCTTCCGGTTGTCGGCGACTGGGTCGCGTTTTCGGGGGACGTGATCGAGGCGACACTCCCGCGGCGAACCGCGTTCGTGCGCCGCGCTGCCGACCCCGGCTCGGGATCCGCGCGCGAGCAGGTCGTGGCCGCGAACGTCGACGTCGTCTTCGTCACGGCGGCGCTCGGACAGGAGCTCGACCGCATGGTCCTCGAGCGCTACGTCACGCTCGCGCTGCAGAGCGGCGCCCGGCCGGTGCTGCTGCTGACGAAGGCCGACCTCGAGGACGATCCGGCCGCCGTCGCCGCCGGGATCGAGGGCATCGGCGACGCGATTCCGGTCCACCACGTCTCGACCCGCACCGGAGCCGGGGTCGAGCGCGTGCGCTCGCTCCTCGGCCTTGGAGTCACCGGAGCGCTGCTCGGACCGTCGGGAGTCGGGAAGTCGACCCTCGTGAACACACTTGTCGGCGAGGAGGAGCTCCTCGAGACCGGTGGCCTGGGGGCGGACGGCGCCGGCCGGCACACGACGACGAGGCGCCAGCTCGTCCCGATCCCCGGCGGAGGGCTCCTCATCGACAACCCCGGAATGCGCGAGGTGCACCTGTGGCTCGCCGACGAAGGGCTCGAGGCGGCATTTCCGGACATCGCCGAGCTGGCCGCCGAATGCCGGTTCGCGGACTGCCGCCACGAGACGGAACCGGGCTGTGCCGTGCAGGCCGCGCTCGCAGACGGCTCGCTGGCCCGCGACCGCTGGGACCGGTATCGCGCCCTCGAGCGCGAGCTCGCCCAGCTGGCCGAGCGCCTCGAGCAGCGGGAGCGCTCGCGTGGCAGGCGTCCGCGCTCGTAGCGAGAATCTCGACGCGATGTCCTGGGAGCCGATCAGCCCCGAGCTCGCGCTCGTCGACCCCGAGCTGGGAGTGCGTGCGCGGGCCGCACTCGCAACGGCGCCCGATCCGATTCGAGCGGGGCCTGCGTCGCCGCGACGCGTAGCACCGGCGGCTCGCGGGAGCGAGCGCCGCGCCTACCCGTTCTGGGCGCGCGTGACCGCCGCCCTGTGGCTCGTCGTCCTCGGGATCCTGATCGGCGGCGCGGCGATCCCACACGCCCAGGAGAAGCCCCGCGTCGTCCCGAAGACCGAGGATCAGCGGTTCTGCAAAGCCCCGCCGGTAAAGCAGCCCGCTGTCCCTTCGGTGCCGGGGCACTCCGGCCCGTAGCCGGAGGCTCGCTACAATCGGCCTCCGCCCGGGGCTATAGCTCAGTTGGGAGAGCGCCTGGATCGCACCCAGGAGGTCGCCGGTTCGAGTCCGGCTAGCTCCATAGCGTCGCAGTCCGATTACACGATTCACCTGCAAAGGCCCGGTTGCGACATCCGATCGCTCGCGAACTAAATCGACACCACTCAAACCACGGCATGCAGGTGTTGCTAGGGCCGAGGGCGTAGCGCTCTGACCTAGAGCGAACAATCCTGCGAATATCGTCGTAGAGCACGACGGTGCGGCGAGGAGGTCAGCGGGGCTACGGCGCTTCTCGCAGGACGCTGTTGCGGACTATCTCGATCCCGACGATGACGAGAGCGAGCAGGAGCAGCGACATCGTCCATCCGCGGGCGAATAGCGGAGCAACGAGCCCGAGAACGAGCACGGACCCGGCAGCGATGGCGTAGGTCGTCACGCGATTCTCCAAAACCGGCCGTGCGGAGTGGCGCGCCTGTGCGGCGCGATCGGTCTCACCGACGAACCAGACACCGACCAGCGTCACGACACCGAGAATGATCCATACCCAAGCGCGATCGGCAAGGACCTGCGTCAGGATGCTCCACGCGTCTCGTGCTGCCGGCTTGACGCTGTCGTCCTTGACGAGCTGGTCGACGAGATAGCCGCCCGCGACGCGGCGTACCGCCAGCATCAGGAGCCCGACGACGAGCACGCCGATCGCGAGCGCGCGGAGCTCGAGCCTGCGACGCCCGCGGGCCAGCCAGATCGCGAGTGCCGCGACCGCA
>JBKPLV010000087.1:0-2863 GCA_046731795.1 Actinomycetota bacterium
GGGTCGCTGCGCGCGACCGAGCTGCTCGTGGACTGGGGCGCGCGCTCGAGGGCGTTCGTGCACGTCGCCCCGCGCGTCGAGGCCGTCGAGCTCGAGACGGACGACGAGCTCGTCAGCGAGGGCGTCGCCTAGCGGAAGCGCGCGCTGGAACGGCGCAGACGCGTCTCTACACTCATTCTCCGATGAGCCTCACCGACTCGACCTGGACGCCCTCCTCCTGGCGCGAGCGCGCGGTCGCGCAGCAGCCGGGCTGGCCGGACCGGGACGCGCTCGCGGCCGTCTGCGAGCGGCTGCGCGGCCTGCCGCCGCTCGTCTTCGCGGGTGAGGCACGCGCGCTCCTCGCCGCGCTCGGCGAGGTGTGCGAGGGGCGCGCGTTCCTGCTGCAGGCCGGCGACTGCGTCGAGTCGTTCCACGACGTCTCGGCGCCGGCGATTCGCGAGCGGCTCAAGGTGATGCTGCAGATGTCTGCGGTGCTCACGTATGCGGCGACGCTTCCCGTCGTCCGGGTCGGCCGCATCGCCGGTCAGTTTGCTAAGCCGCGGACGTCGCCGACCGAGGTCGTGAACGGCGTCGAGGTCCCGTCCTTCCGTGGGCACATCGTCCATTCGGACGAGCCCACCCGCGAGGCGCGCGTCCCCGATCCGGAGCGGCTGGTGCAGGGCTACTACCAGTCCGCGTCGACGCTCAACCTGCTCCGCGCCTTCACGAAGGGGGGCTTCGCCGACCTCACGCACGTCCACAACTGGAACCGTGAGTTCGTCGCCTCGTCGCCCGCCGGCCAGCGCTACGAGGCGCTCGCCGACGAGATCGAGCGCGCGCTGCGCTTCATGCAGGCGATCGGCTTCGATCTCCAGAGCGAGCGGACGATCCACGAGGTCGACGTGTGGACGAGCCACGAGGGCCTGCTCCTCGACTACGAGGAGCCGCTCACGCGCACGGACTCGCTGACCGGGATCCCGTACGACTGCTCGGCGCACATGCTCTGGATCGGCGACCGCACGCGCGACCCGGACGGCGCGCACGTCGAGTTCTTCTCGGGTGTCCACAACCCGGTCGGCGTGAAGCTGGGGCCGACCGCGACGACCGAGGACGCGGTGCGGCTCGCGGAGATCCTGAATCCCGACCGCGTCCCCGGCCGACTCACCTTCGTCACGCGCATGGGCGCCGAGCGTGTCCGCGAGCTGCTACCGCCGCTGCTCGAGGCCGTCCGCCGGACGGAGATCCCGGTCGCGTGGGTCTGCGACCCGATGCACGCGAACATGGTGCGCACGCCCTCGGGCACGAAGACGCGGCACTTCGAATCGATCATGTCGGAGCTCGAGGGCTTCTTCGCCGCGCACCGCTCGGTCGGCACCTGGCCCGGGGGCATCCACATCGAGTTCACGGGCGAGGACGTGACCGAGTGCATCGGCGGCTCGGAGGCCGTGCGCGAGGAGCAGCTCGATCACCGCTACGAGACGCTCTGCGATCCACGCTTGAACGGTCGCCAGTCGCTCGACCTCGCCTTCCGCGTCGCCGAGCTCATGCGCTCGGCGTGAGCTCTCTCGCATGCGGCTAGCCGTCGTCGGCACCGGCCTGATCGGGGCCTCGGCCGCGCTTGCCGCGCGCCGGTCGGGCACGGCCGAGGCAGTGGTCGGATGGGACGAGGATCCGGAGGTGCTCGACCTCGCGGTCGAGCGCGACGCAATCGAGCCGGCGGCGTCGATTGCGGAGGCGCTCGCGAACGCCGACGTCGCGCTCGTCGCGGTGCCGGTTGCCGAGCTCCCGAGCGTCGTCCGCACCGTTCTCGAGGCGGCGCCGCCGGAGTGCACCGTCACGGACGTCGGCTCGACGAAAGGCGCCGTGTGCGACGCGGTCGGAGACGACCCGCGCTTCGTCGGTGGCCACCCCATCTGCGGCGCGGAGGCGCGCGGGCCGGGGAGCGCGAGCCCGGACCTCTTCGAGGGGGCGACATGGTTCCTCACGCCGCTGACCGCGACGGAGCCGTCGCGGTACCGCGCCGCCCACGGCTTCGCGGTCGCGCTCGGGGCTCGCCCGGTCGCCATCGACCCCGCCGCGCACGACCGGCTCGTCGCGGTGACCAGTCACCTTCCGCACGCGCTTGCGAACGTGCTCCTGAACCAGGCCGGCTCGGCGCGGGTCGAGGGACACGACCCGCTGACCGCGGCCGGCGGATCGCTGCGCGACATGACGCGCATTGCCGGCGCGAACCCGAGGATCTGGGTGGACATCTTCCTCGAGAACCGCGACGAGCTGCAGTCGGCGCTCGGCGAGCACCGGCGCCGCGTGGAGCAGCTCGAATCCGCGCTCGCGACCGGCGACGCCGGCTTCCTCGCCCGCTGGATCGGCGAAGCGAGCGGCAACCGCCGGCGCATGCTCGAGACCGCGTACCAGGACGCCGGCGCGCTCCATCGGCTGCGGGTACACGTGCCGGACCGCCCCGGCGTGCTCGCGGGGATCTTCCAGGCGCTGGGCGCCAGTCGCATCAACGTCTCCGACTTCGAGCTCGAGCACCTGTCCCCCGAGCGGGGCGGCACGCTGACGGTGCTCGTGACGGGCGAGGCGGATGCCGCACAGGCGGCGAGCCTGCTCGAGGGCCAGGGCTACGGCGTCGTCGTCGCGCCCGTGCTCGACGCGTAGGGCTATCTCGGGAGGTGCAGCCCGAGGCGACGCGGCAGCGACGCCACGAACCGGGTCGGCGCCTTCGGCTCGCGGCCCTCGTCCTCGGCCGCGTCCTTCGCCATGAGCGCGCGGCGGATGAGCGCTCCGCCCGCGTAGCGGACCGGCTCCGGAGGGAACAGCTTGCGCGGTGGATCGACGAGCGCGAGGCGCGTCCGCTCGTCGCGGCGGTCGAGTGCGAGCC
>JBKPLV010000088.1:0-2770 GCA_046731795.1 Actinomycetota bacterium
CGCGGCCCATCGCCCTCCGAGAACGTGTAGCGCTCGGACGTCGAGACCTGCGAGACGAGCGCCTGGCCCTCCATCGAGGGCTGTGCGCGCACCTGCTCGAGCGCGTCGTCGACGGAGAGCTCGGCCTCGTCGGCGACGGCGGCCGCGCGCATGGCGCCGGAGTCGCGCAGCTTGAGGACGAGGGAGCGCGTGTCGATCCCGTCGAGCCCGACGAGACCGTGGTCGGCGAGCCAGGCAGCCCACTCCTCGCCGCCAAGAGCCCGCATGAGCGCGGCCTTCGCGTGCGGCTCGCGCGACTCGGCCCGGTCGTCGGCGACGCCGTAGTTTCCGACCATCGACGCGGTGAAGCAGACGAGCTGGCCGGCATAGCTCGGATCCGTGACCGTCTCCTGGTAGCCGGTCATGCCAGTCGTGAACACCGCCTCCCCGAAGGCGACGCCCGCGCCGGCCACCGAGCGGCCACGGAACACAGTGCCGTCCTCGAGGAGGAGGTAGCCGGCGCTCACAGCTCGAACACCAGCCGGCCGTCGGCGACCGTCTTCACGACACGTCCGCGCAGCGTCTCCCCGAGCAACCACGAGTTGGCCGAGAGCGAGCGGAAGCCGTCCTCGGTCACGGTCCACTCCGCGTCGAGGTCGAGCGCGACGAGGTTCGCGCGTGCCCCCACCTCGATGCGCGGCTCCTCGAGTCCGAAGGCCCGGGCGGGGCCGGTCGACATGCGCTCGAGCAGCGTCTCCAACGAGAGCTCGCCTGTGAGAACGAGGTGCGTGAAGAGCGCGGCGAACGCGGTCTCCAGGCCGGTCACCCCGAAGGGCGCTTCCTCGAAGGGAGCGTCCTTTTCGTGGCGGGCGTGCGGCGCGTGGTCGGTCGCGATGCAGGAGACCGCCCCGCGCCGCAGCGCGTCGCGCAGCGCCTCGCGGTCGTCGGCCGAGCGTAGCGGCGGGTTCATCTTCACGTTCGGATCGAGCGAGCGCACGGCCTCGTCTGTGAGCACGAGGTGATGCGGCGTCACCTCCCCCGTCGCGCGCACGCCGCTCGCGAGGGCATGGTCGAGCGCCGCGACCGACTCGCGTGCAGACAGGTGCATGAGGTGGATCGGACGCTCCTCCGCCGCTGCCAGGCCCAGGTCGCGCTCGACCATCACGCTCTCCGCGCTCGACGGATACGGCCCGAGGCCGATCTCCGCCGCGACCGCGCCGTCGTGCGCATGGCCGCCGCGCGAGAGAGACGGCTCCTCGCAGTGGAGTGCGAGCGGACGGGCAGTGACCGAGCTGTACTGGAGCGCCCGTCGCATGAGCCCGGCGGAGACGATCGGTCGCCCGTCGTCCGTGAAGGCCGCCGCACCGCTGAACGCGAGCTCCGCCATCTCCGTCAGCTCCTCCCCCAGCTGGCCTTTGCTGATCGCGGCCATGAACCCTGTCGGGACGACCGCCTCCGCCCGCGCCCGGTCGGCCAGCGCGACGAGCACGGACGCGGAGTCCACGACCGGCTCGGTGTTCGGCATGGCGAGGATGGCGCAGTACCCGCCGGCCGCGGCCGCCTCGGTGCCGGAGCGGATCGTCTCCTCGTCCTCGCGCCCGGGCGTCCGCAGGTGGACGTGCGGATCGACGAAGGCAGGCGCGATCACGTGCTCGTGCCGCGTCCCGGGCTCGATCGCCGAGATGACCCCGTCGGTGACCGTCAGGCGCAGGGCCTCGTCGATCGCCTGGGCGGGTGCGAGTACGCGCCCCTCGAGCGTCAGCGAATCGCTCCGTCCGTTCCGTGCGAAGAGCACTAGGCGACCACCGCCTCCGCCGGAGCCGCGACGGGGGCCACCGTCAGCACGTCGTAGAGCACCGCCATCCGCACGACCAGCCCGGCCCGCACCTGGTCGGTCACGAGCGCCTGCTCCGAGTCCGCGACCCGCGGGTCGATCTCGATGCCGCGGTTCATGGGCCCCGGATGCATGACGACCTGTCCGGGCCGGACGCGCCCCGGGGTGATCCCGTACAGCGCCGTGTACTCGCGAAGCGAGGGCACGAACGCCTCGTCCATGCGCTCCCGCTGCATGCGCAGCACGTAGACGACGTCGGCGTCGCCGACCGCGGCGATGTCGTGGCTCACCTCGCAGCCGAGCACCGCGAGCCCTGGCGGCACGAGCGTCGGCGGGCCGACGAGGACCGCCTCCGCGCCGACGAGCGCGAGCGCCTGGACGAGGGAGCGCGCGACGCGGGAGTGCAGGACGTCCCCGACGATCGCGACCCGGATCCCCTCGAGCCGTCCGAGCGCACCGTTGATCGCATAGAGATCGAGAAGAGCCTGCGTCGGATGCTGGTGCTTGCCGTCGCCGGCGTTCACGACGTGTGCGTCGGTCAGCCGTGCGACGACGTGGGCGGCGCCGATCGACGGATGCCGCACGACGATGACGTCCGGGTCGTACGCGGCCAGCGTGAGCGCCGTGTCCTTGAGCGACTCGCCCTTGTCGACGGAGGACCCGGACGAGCGCACCGACATCGTGTCCGCCGAGAGGCGCTTGGCGGCCAGCTCGAAGCTCGAGAGCGTCCGCGTCGAGGACTCGTAGAAGAGGTTCACGACCGTCCGTCCACGCAGCGTCGGCAGCTTCTTCATCTCGCGGTCGAGCGACGCCGCGAGCGACTCGGCGGTCTCGAGGATGCGCCGGATGTCCTCGGTTGTCAGGTCCGCGATGGAGAGGAGATGCCGGCGTGGCGGCGCTGGAGCACGCGGGTCAGCCACGGCTGCCGTCCTCGGGCTCGCCGACGAGGAACACGCC
>JBKPLV010000089.1:0-2801 GCA_046731795.1 Actinomycetota bacterium
ACGACGAAACGCGCAGTCGGGAAGACCGCGATCCCGTACCGCTCGCTGCGGGTCACGCGGTTGCGCGTGATCGTGTTCGCGTTGCCTCCGGCGACCGCGATCCCGATCCCGATGAAGCCCGCGAGCGGTGTCCGGATCGGAATGCGCGCGCGGCCGCTGCTCGTGACCGTGTTGCGGATCATCGTCGTACGCGCCTGCGGCGCACGGGACTCGTTCTCGTACGTGTTCGGCAGGAGGCCCGCGCCGTTGCGGTCCCAGAGCGAGTCGCGGATGACCACGTCGCTCGAGTTCGTGCCCGAGTAGCCGACGGCCGACAGCTTTGCGACGACATGCGAGATGGTCGCGCGGCACGGCTTGCACTCGCCGATGTAGTAGGCGGCGTCAGCCGCGCCGGAGACGTACATGTGGTCGAACGCGCCCTGCTCGCCGTCCTCGGCGTAGATGCCGTAGCCGCCGACGTTCCAGACGGTCACGTACGACGCGCGGTAGCGGTCGGCCTCCTCCCAGTAGAGGCCGTTCAGCTTGAAGTCGTGGACCGAGAGGTTGAGGATCGAGACGCCGTCCGCGTGCACGACGATCCCGTGCGCGCGCTGGTTCGCCCCGTCGAGCACGACCGCGTTGCGGTCGTCGCCGCGGATGGTCAGGTCGTGCTTCGCGGGCGGGACGACGACGCCGCCCGGATACGTCCCGGCCGCGAGCACGATCGTATCGCCGGGCTGCGCCAGCGCGATCGCCTGCTGCAGCGTCGGGACGTCGCCGGGCACGTGGATCTCCGAACGCGCAGCGGCCGGGCTCGCGGGGCCGGTGCCGAGCGCTGCCGCCACCAGTCCCGCGAGCACGGCCGCACGAGTCGCACGCCGCGATCGCACGCGTGGGAGCTTACGACGAGGCCGTCGGCACCCCGGCGCGGATCATGATCCGCTTCAGCGCGAGCGAGGCCTTGAACCAGCCTCCGTACGTGTGGTCGGTCTGCCAGAACGGCTGGCCCGGCTTCATGTAGGTCAGCGCGACCGGCTTGGCGAACGGGTAGACGCGCTGGACGACATGGCTCTGGACGCCGTTCGGGCCGGGCACGACGTAGATCACGGTGTACCGCGGGCCGAGCGTGCCTGCGGGTCGTGTGCGAAGCGTCGGGTCCGGCGTCTGGCCGAACATCTGCGCGAAGAAGCCGCTCCGCATGGCGAGGTTGCCGAGCTGGGTGCCGAGTCCCTCGCCGTCTCCGTTGATGGTGAGGGCTCGCTCGAGGCCCGGGCCGCTGATCGAGGCGCCGGAGGGGCCTTTGGCCGCTGCCAGCGCCGGGACGACGAAAGCGACGACGACGGCGGCTACGAGGTATCTGCGCATGGCAGTCCTTTCTCGGAGTGACATGGAAGGTACACCGCCTGGGGCGAGGAGGTTCCCTACGATCCCAGGCATGGACCGCGACGAGTACCGGCGCGCGAGCCTCGAGAACTGGCGGACGCTGGCAGAGGGCTGGGAGCGGCGCCGCGCGCGCATCGAGAGTGGCTCGGCTCGAGTGGCCGAGTGGCTCATCCGCGAGCTTGCGCCGCAGCCGGGTGACACGATCCTGGAGATCGCGGCCGGCCCTGGCGACACGGGGTTCCTCGCCGCGCCGCTGATCGGCGAAGAAGGACGCCTCATTTCGACGGACTTCTCTCCGGAGATGGTCGAGGTCGCGCGCCGGCGTGGCGAGGAGCTCGGTTTGACGAACGTCGAACACGTCCGGATGGACGCCGAGCACCTCGAGCTCGAGGATGACTCGGTCGATGGCGTCATCTGCCGCTTCGCCTTCATGCTCATGGCGGATCCGGCGGCCGCGCTCGCGGAGACGCGACGCGTCTTGCGTCCCGGTGGCCGGCTCGTGCTGGCGGTGTGGCGCGGTCCCGCGGAGAACCCGTGGGTTGCGATCGCGGCGCGAGTGCTCGTCGCACGCGGGCTCGCACCGCCGAACGACCCCAACGACCCCGAGGCGCCCGGGGCGTTCGCGATGGCGTCCGACGAGCGTGTGCGGTCACTCCTCGGTGCGGCGGGGTTCACCGAGGTTCGGATCGACGACGTGCCGACTGTGATCGTCGCCTCCGACGTCGACGACTACGTGACGTCCGCGCGCGACACAGGAGGAATGTTCGCGCGGGCCTGGGACGCAGCGTCGGAGGACGAGCGCGTGGGTATCAAGGGGGAGCTCGCCGAGGCGTTCGTCCCGTTCGAGGTCGACGGCGGATACGAGCTTCCCGGTCTCGCACTCGTCGCCGTCGCGAGCTGACGCGTCGCGCTGCCGTTTTCGCGACGTCTGATCAGGGGATATCTACGGGATGGTCGTCGTGCTCGTCCTGTTGGCGCTCATCGTGGCCCTCGTTCTCGGCGTCGCGGTGATCGGGCTCGTGCTCGACCTGCTCTGGTGGGCGCTCGTCGGGCTCGCGATCGGGCTGCTCGGGAGACTGATCGTTCCCGGCAGGACTCCGATCGGCTGGCTCGGGACGATCCTGGCCGGCATCGCCGGGGCCATTCTCGGCGGCGTCGTCGGCGACGCCTTCGACCTGGTGGGCATCGTGCGGTTCATCCTCGCCGTGCTCTTCGCCGGCTTGCTGATCGCGATCTTCACCGGCGGCTCGCGGCGTGCTTACGCCTGATTGGGACTTGGCGGGCTCACCTCGCCGTACGTCGAGGTGAGCCCAGGGAGTCGACGCGTCAGCGGCTCTCGACGCTGACGACCTCGAACTGCTTGTTCACGTACACGGTGACCGGCGTCCCGTCGGCCTTCGTCACGTGGGCCTCGTAGGCGGCGTTGCCGTCGGCGTCGG
>JBKPLV010000090.1:0-2501 GCA_046731795.1 Actinomycetota bacterium
AGAGCTGCGAAGTAGACGGCCATGTTCGTCTGCGCGCCTGCATGCGGCTGGACGTTCGCGTGCTCGGCACCGAAGAGCGCCTTCGCGCGGTTGATCGCGAGCTGCTCGATCTCATCGACGACCTCGCAGCCGCCGTAGTAGCGGCGTCCGGGATACCCCTCCGAGTACTTGTTCGTCGGCACGCTGCCGACCGCTTCCAGGATCGCGGGCCACGTGAAGTTCTCCGAGGCGATCAGCTCGATCTCGTCGCGCTGTCGTTCGAGCTCGCGCTCGAGCAGTGCTGCGACCTCAGGATCGACCTCGACGAGCCCGGCAGTCCGGAGGGCGTCGAGCGTCGACGGCAGCGTGGCCATGTGCGGGGATGCTAACGGGCGCGCACGCGGGCAATCCGCGCGAGGGCCTCCTCCGCCGGAACTGCGCCCTCGCGGAGGACGCGCGGCTCTGGCCCGGTCAGGTCGACCACTGTGGACGGCGATCCCGGGAGCTCGCCGGCATCGAGGACGGCCGCAACGGCGTTGCGGATCTGGACCGGCACGTCGCCAGCCCGTGCCGGATCGGCCCCGCCGTGCAGATTTGCGCTCGTCGCCGCGACCACGCCGGCCGCGTCGAGCAGCTCCGCCGCCTTGCCCCGCACATCGGGAATCCGCACCCCGATCGTGTCGGGACGCGCTCCAGTCAGCCACGGCAGCCGCCGCTCCGGGTTGGGCAGCACGAGGGTGAACGGTCCGCGCACGAGGCTCGCCGCGTCGAGCTCCGGTATGAGCTCGCCCAGCGCCTCGGCACTTCCCGCGACGAGCGCGATCGGCTGGTCGGGGGTGCGCCGCTTCAGCGCGGAGAGCCTGCGGACCGAGTCCTCGCGGTCCGGCCGGCACGCGAGCCCGTAGACCGTGTCGGTCGGGATCACGACGAGGTCGCCGGCCTCGAGGGCCGCGACCGCCTCGGCGACGGAGCTCAAGCGTGTACGCCCTCGACGACGCGGTCGCGCCCCGCGAGGTCCTCCGACGTCGACACGTCCACATAGCCGAGCTCCACGAGAAGCGCGGCGACCCGCCCCGCGCCGCCCTCCGCGACTTCGAGCACGAGCGCCCGGCCGGGCGCGAGCACGTCGAGCGCCCCGCGCGCGACCGCCTCGGTCGCGCCGACGCCGACAAGCGCCTCCCGCGGCTCCCACTCGCGCACCTCGGGCTGCAAGGCGTCGAGCTCCTCCGGCAGCACGTACGGCGGGTTCGAGACGACGAGGTCCCACGAGCCGTCCGGCAAGCCGGAGAAGAGATCCCACTCGTGCAGCTCGACGGCGAGGCCGGTTGCGAGCACGTTCGCGCTCGCGACTTCGAGCGCACCCGGCGACGCGTCGACGGCCGTTACGCGAGCGCCGGGATGCTCGTCCGCGATCGCGAGCGCGATCGCGCCGCTCCCGGTGCCGACGTCCAGGACGCGTGGTTCCTCGAGCCCGGCGATCCGGCGCAGGCAGCGCTCGACGACGACCTCCGTCTCGGGCCGCGGGATCAGGACCCGCCGGTCGACGCTCACGCTGAGATGCCTGAAGCCCCACTCTCCGAGCACGTACGCGAGCGGCTCGCGGCGTTCCCTCCGAGCGACGAGCTCCTGGAGGGCGTCGGCCTCGGCGCGCGAGAGCTTCCGCTTCGGCTCGAGCGCGAGCTCCGAGCGGGACACTCCCAGCACGTGCGCAACGAGGATCTCGGCGTCGACGCGGGGAGACTCGCAGCCGGCCTCCTCGAGTCGCTCGGTCGTCTCCGCGAGCGCCCGCGCGACCTTCACGCGCTAGCGGCGGCGAGCGCCTGCCGCTGCTCCTCGGCGCGAAGGGCCTCGGTGACCTCGCCGAGATCTCCGTCGAGGACCTGGTCGAGACGATGCAGCGTCAGCTTGATGCGGTGGTCGGTGACGCGGTTCTCCGGGAAGTTGTAGGTGCGGATCTTCTCCGCGCGTTCGCCGCTGCCAATCTGCGAGCGCCGCGACGCGGCCAGCTCGGCCTGCTGCTTCTCGCGCTCGAGCTCGTACAGGCGTGCGCGGAGCACCCGCATCGCCTTCTGGCGGTTCTGGAGCTGCGACTTCTCGTCCTGCATCGCGACCACGAGCCCCGTCGGCAGGTGCGTGATGCGCACCGCCGAGTCGGTCGTGTTCACGCTCTGGCCGCCCGGCCCTGTCGAGCGCATGACGTCGACCCGGAGGTCGTTCTCGTGGATCTCGATCTCGACGTCCTCGACCTCGGGCATGACCGCGACCGTGGCGGTCGAGGTGTGGATGCGGCCCTGCGACTCGGTCTCGGGCACGCGCTGAACGCGGTGCGTGCCCCCCTCGAACTTGAAGACCGAGTACGCGCCCTGCCCCTTCACCGCGAACACGGCCTCCTTCACGCCGCCGCCCTCGCTCTCGCTCGTGGAGAGCGTCTCCGTCTTGAGGCCCATGCGCTCCGCGTAGCGCGTGAGCATGCGCCGTACGTCCGCCGCCCAGAGTCCGGCCTCGTCGCCGCCGACTCCTTG
>JBKPLV010000091.1:0-5486 GCA_046731795.1 Actinomycetota bacterium
GGACGTGAGCGCCACGGTCGATTCGGCGATGGACGAGTACATCCGTAGCTACTCGGACCGCGATCTGGAGGCCGTCACCGAGTTCTGCCATGCGCCGTTTCTCGCGATCAGGGAAGGCGTTCCGATCCACATGCCCGACCGAGCCGCCGTACGGGATCACTTCGCCGAGATGATCGACACGTACCGCGGAGGCGGGGTCGCGACCTGGAAACGGGTCGAAAGTGACACGCGCGAGCTCGGCGAGCACGCCGTCTTCACGACCGTGCGCTGGAACGCTCTCGATTCGGAGGGGAACGTCCTTCGAGACACGCGGACGACGTACCACCTTCTCGCGACCCCTGACGGGTGGCGGATGCTCTCGTACACGAACCACTTCTAGCGGGCGCCCTCGAGCTCGAGGAGGCGCTGCTTGACCTCGAGCCCGCCCGCGTAGCCCGTCAGCTCGCCGGTCGAGCCGACGACGCGATGGCATGGGAGCACGATCGGGATCCGGTTGCGGTGCATCACCGTCCCCACCGCGCGGGCGGCGCGTGGATGGCCGACACGACGAGCGAGGTCGCCATAGGTCGTCGTCTGGCCGTACGGGACGCGTGCGAGCTCTTCGAGCACCGTGATCGTGAACGGAGGCAGCGCGCGGAGGTCGACCGTGAGGTCGAAGCTCCTTCGCTGCCCCTCGAAGTACTCGTCCAGCTCGCGGTGAGCACGGTCGACGGTTCGCGGCGAGCGGAGGACGCGTGGGCCGGCGATGCGCGTCATCCGCTCGAGCTTGTCCTCGGAGTCGGCGCCGAACGAGATCGCGGCGAGACCGCGATCCGATGCCGCGACGAACAGGTCGCCGATCGGCGAGTCGACGACGTCGAATCCGACGTCGATCAGGCCGAGCGTCGCCGCGGCGTCGCGGAAGCGGCGGTCGAGATCGGGAGAGACGGTCATGAGGTGATCCTCCTTCGGATGCGCCGGACGCCCGTGGACGCGGCCTGACGGGCCGCATCCGGTGACGAGCCGAGCGCCGATGCGATCTGGTCGTACGAGAGGTCGTAGCCGTACCGGAGCACGACGGCCGCGCGCTCCTTCGCCCCAAGCCCATCGGTGAGCTCTGCGAGCTGGTCGACTGCAGGTGGCTCGTCGCTCACGGCCTGCTCGGGGAGCTCCGAGGTCGGTCGCACGCGGCGGAGGGTGTCGACCGCGACGTTCTGCGCGATCGTCAGCACCCACGCGCGGAGATGCTCGCCGTGGTCGAGCCGGCCGTATGCGCGGAGCGCTCGCAGGAAGGTCTCCTGGAAGGCGTCCTCTGCGCGGTCGGCCCCCAGCTTGCGCCGGAGCAGGCGCAGCACCTCGACGCGGTGCTCGTCGTAGAAGCGTTCGAACGGCGGTATCGCCACGGCCTGCATCATCCTGGTCAACGCTCTGGGGCCGCCGATTTGTGAGCATGCGCGCACATGCGCGCTGCAGTCATCGGTCACGTCGAGTGGCTGGAGTTCGTGCCGGTCGAGGCGGTTCCGCGCCCGGGCGAGATCGTGCACGCGGCGAGCTCCTGGGAACAGGCCGCGGGGGGAGGCTCGGTCGCAGCGGTTCAGCTCTCGAAGCTCGCCGACTCCGTCGACTTCTTCACGGCCCTCGGGAACGACGAGCGGGCGGCACGTGCGCGCACCGAGCTCGAGGAGCGAGGCATCACCGTCCACGCGACCGCGGTCGACGCGCCGCAGCGCAGCGGCTTCGTCTACCTCGACGACGCGGGCGAGCGGACGATCACGACGATCGGCCGCAAACAGCATCCGCGTGGCCACGACGAGTCGCTGCCCTGGCACGAGCTCTCCCGCTGCGACGCGGTCTACTTCTGCGCCGGCGACGCCGACGCGCTCCTCCTCGCGCGCCGCGCGCATGTCGTCGTCGCGACAGCGCGTGAGCTCCCGACCTTGCAGCAGGCCTCGGTGGAGCTGGACGCGCTCGTCTCGAGCGGGAAGGACGAAGCCGAGATCTACCACGCGGGCCAGCTCGATCCGGAGCCGCGACTCGTCGTGACGACGTCGGGTGCGCTCGGAGGCTGGGCCCAGCCCGGAGGGCCCTACAAGGCGGCCCCGCTCCCGGCCGAGACCGCCGACGCCTACGGGTCCGGGGACTGCTTCGCCGCCGGCCTGGCGTTCGGTCTCGCTGCGGGGCTCGACGCTCTCGACGCGCTCGATTTCGCTGCCCGCTGCGGCGCGGGCGCGATCGCCGGTCCCGGCGTCCACGCGGAGGTGGTGCCACTGCCGCGCTGAGCTCAACGCAAGACCGGAATCTGCGCATTGCAGATTCCGGTCGCGCAACCCTTCCGGACCCTCGCTACGGCAGGTCGGGGACATCGTGGCCGAGTGGGGGAACCAGGGGTTGCGTGGTGGGGGAAAGTGGAGTAAGGTGGGGCGCCGTGGGAGATCACCTGCCACGAGCCCGCCGATGTTCTACGGAACCCACGAGCACACGATCGACGACAAGAATCGCCTCACCCTGCCGGCGAAGTTCCGCGACGGCCTGGGTGGGGACGTCGTGCTCGTTCGCGGGATCGACGGCACGATCGACGTCCATCCCCGCCAGAGCTGGGAGTCGAGCGTCGAGCGGATCACCGCGCTCGACTCGCTCACACGGGAGGCGCGCGAGATGAAGCGGTTCGTGTTCGCCGGCGCCGCCGTGGCCGAGGTCGACAAGCAGGGCCGGGTTGTGGTGCCGCCGGACCTCGCGCGCCACGCCGGCGTCGGAAAGGACGTCGCCGTGGTTGGCGTCCACGACCACATCGAGATCTGGGACCGCTCACAGTGGGCGGCCCACGTCAGCGCAATCGAAGGGAGCGTCGGAGATGTTGCCGAACGTGCAGCGGACAGACGCGGCTGATCACGTCCCGGTGCTCGCGGACGAGGTGCGCGAGCTTCTCGACGTCCAGCCCGGTGAGACGGTCGTGGACGCCACCTTCGGAGCGGGTGGCCATTCGCGGCTGTTGGCCGCCGATCTGCAGGGGAGCGGGAAGCTGGTGGCCATCGATCGCGATCCGACGGTGCGGCCGTACTTCGATCGAGTCAAGGCGGCCGCGCGCGGCGTGCAGGCGCGCTTCCTCCGCGGGGACTACGGGGTCGTCCTCTCGCAGCTCGCGGCGAACGACGTCCGTGCGGACGCGATCCTGCTCGACTTGGGCCTCTCTTCGATGCAGGTCGACCGGCCGGAGCGCGGGTTCTCGTACGCGACCGACGCGCCACTCGACATGCGCATGGACCCCTCGGACGAGCCGAGTGCGGCGGAGGTCGTGGGCACGTACGGCGAGCGGGAGCTCGAGAAGATCTTCCGTACCTACGGCGAGGAGCGGTATGCGCGGCAGATCGCGCGCGGCATCGTCCGCCGACGCGAGCAGGACCCGATCGAGCGGACGGGGGAGCTCGTGGACGTCGTGCGCGCGTCGATTCCTGCCCCGGCGCGCTTCGGGGAGGGCCATCCGGCAAAACGCGTCTTCCAAGCGCTGCGCATCGAGGTGAACCACGAGCTCCAGTCGCTCGAGGCGGGCCTGCCGGCGGCCTTCGAGATGCTACGCCCGGGAGGCCGAATCGCCGTCATCAGCTTCCACTCGCTCGAAGACCGGATCGTGAAGCGCTTCTTCCGCGATCGCGCGAAGGGCTGCACGTGCCCGCCGGAGCTTCCGGTCTGCGTGTGCGGGAAGGAGCCGGAGGCGCGGGTCCTCACGCCGAAGCCGGTTCGGCCTTCGGCACACGAGGTCGACGACAACCCGCGCGCGGCGTCCGCGCGACTCCGGGCGGCGATGCGCGTCTGATGTCGACCGTCGCGCAGGCGGCGCGCGCGCCGCGCGTCCGCACGAGGCCGGCGCCGAAGGGGCGCTCGTGGGTGCTCTCGGGCGGCGTCCTCTGGATCGTGGTCTCCGCGGTCCTGCTCGCCGGCGTCGTCGCGATCAACGTCGCGGTGCTCCGTCTCAACCTCCAGCTCGACGAGACCGGCCGCCAGCGCACCGAGCTGAAGAACGACATCGCCGGTCTGCGGGCCGAGATCTCGAGCGCCGCCGCCGCGACGCGGATCGAGCGGCTCGCGAAGGGCGAGCTCGGGCTCGTCGAGGTGCAGCCCGAGGACACGACCTACATCGAGCTCGGAAAATGAAGCTCGCGGCGACCAATCGCCGCATCATGGTGCTCGCGGCAGCGTTCCTCGCGCTGCTCGCCGCGACGCTCGTTCGGGCAGCGTGGATCCAGGTAGTGAAGGGACCGGAGTACGCCGCCATGGCGCTGCGGCAGCACCGGGAGACCGTCGTGGTGCCCGCCTCGCGCGGGACCATCGTCGACCGCAACGGCGAGCCGCTCGCGATCGGCAAGCTCGCGACCACGATCTACGCCAACCCGCGCCAGGTGAACGACGCCCGCGACCTCACGCTCGTCGCCGCGAAGCAGCTCGGGCTCGACCCGGCGACCCTGTACGGGGAGCTCACCGATCGCTCCAAGGGCTTCGTCTACGTCGAGCGCAAGGCTGATCCGCGCAAGGCGAAGATCCTCGAGGCGAAGGACTTCGCCGGCCTCGGCTTCTATCCGGAGGAGCTCCGCTTCTACCCCCAGGGGCCGGTGGCGGCGCAGCTGATCGGCTACGCCGGGCTCGACAACAAGGGCCTCGAGGGCCTCGAGCGCTCGCTCGAGGGCACGCTTGCGGGCACGCCAGGGAGCCAGACGATCGTGAAGGACCCGTTCGGCCGTGCCCTCGACGTCGTCGAGACGAAGCCCGAGCGCGCCGGTCGAAGCGTGCGCCTCACGATCGATCGAGAGACGCAGGCCAATGCCGAGGAGGTCCTGCAGGAGACCGTGCGCCACTGGAACGCCCGCGCGGCGACAGCGATCGTGATGGACCCGCACACCGGCGAGATCTACGCGATGGCGACGGCGCCGCGCTTCAACGCGAACCGCTTCTCGACGACGCGCGCCGACCGCAGGCGCAACCGCGCGGTCACCGACACCTACGAACCTGGGTCGACCTTCAAGCTCGTGACCGTCGCCGCCGCCCTCCAGGATCGCGTCGTCAACCCGCAGAGCTCGTTTCGCCTTGCGCCGTCGATCCAGGTCGCCGACCGCGTGATCCATGACGCCCACCCTCGGGGGACCGAGCGTCTCACCGTGAGCCAGATCGTCGCGCAGTCCTCGAACGTCGGAGCGATCACGATCGCCGAGCGCCTCGGGGCGGGGCGCCTTGCTTCGTGGGTCGATCGCTTCGGGTTCGGCTCGAAGACGGGAATCGATTTCCCCGGCGAGTCTCCGGGCTTCGCGCTCCCGCTCGACCAGTGGTCGGGATCGACCATCGGCACCGTTCCGATCGGTCACGGGATCGCCGTCACCCCGATCCAGATGGCGCGGGCGTACTCCGCGATCGCAAACGGTGGAGTCCTCGTCCGGCCGCACCTCGTCGACCGGATCGACGGCCAGAGCGTCGGCACGACGCGTGGCCGCCGCATCGTCTCCCGGCACGTCTCGGAGCAG
>JBKPLV010000092.1:0-6321 GCA_046731795.1 Actinomycetota bacterium
AGTGGCGCGCTACCGGTTCCGGCGCCTACATTCGCGTTGAGCCCTTCGCCCGCCGGCAGAACGGATTCCGTTGTCGACGTCGTCCCATGGACGGACTCGGTGACGGGCGTTGCCGTCTGCACGACCTGATCCACCGTCCCGAGGGTCGACTCGGTGAGGTCCGAGACCGAGTCCGTGACGGGAGCCGTCACCGTCGCGACCTCTCGGATGACAGGCGCCATGCTCTCGAGAACGGGCGCGGCGGTGTCGAGAGCGGGAGCCGCCGCCTGGACCACGGGTGCGGTCGCCTTCTCGACCACGGGCTGTGTCGCAGTGTCGAGAATCGGCGACGCCGCTTCGAGGTTGTCGTCCACGGCCTCGTCGAGGGAGGTGCCCGTCTCGGGCACAGCTCCGCTCACGATGGAGGTCAAGCCGCCTTCTGCGAGGGCCGGTGCCGAGAGTGCGAGCGATGCGAGGGCCGCAAGCATCGTCAGGAGGACGAATCGCCGCGCGCTTCGCGTGCCGCAGTACCGCACCATGGCCTATGCATACTCCCCGCGCCCAGTTCAGCGCAAACCCGGGCGAGCAGGTTCACCAGTTTGGGGTACGCGCTCGGCTCGTTGGGGGCTACGCGCCGGGGTCGTCGAGCGGGACCGCGACGACCTCGTCCGGCACCGGCAGCTCCGCGTCATCCGATCCGACGACGGGTGCGAGCGTGGCGACCTTCTCCCCCTCGCGCAGGCGCATGACGATGACGCCCTGGGTCGCGCGGCCCGCACGGCGAATCCCGTCGACCGGGATGCGGATGACCGTCCCGCCGTCTGAGATGAGCATGACCTGATAGCCGTCGCGGACGATCCGCGCTCCGGCCAGCCGGCCCTTCCCCTCGGTCAGCTGTGCGGTCTTCACACCCATCGTCCCGCGTCCCTTCACCGGGTAGTCGCCGACGCGCGTGCGCTTCCCGTAGCCGTTCTCCGTCACGACGAGCAGGTCCGCCTCGTCGACGGCGATGTCGAGCTCGATCACCTCATCCTCAGCTCGAAGCTTCATGCCGGCCACCCCGGACGTGTCCCGGCCCATCGAGCGAACCTGCTTGCCGTGGAACCGCACGGCTTGCCCCATGCGCGACACCATCAGCACGTCGTCGGTGTCGTCGGCCAGCCGCACGCCGATCAGCTCGTCGTCGTCGCGGAGCTTGATCGCGATGATCCCATCTGCCTTCAACGGGGTGTTGTAGGCAGCGAACTCGGTCTTCTTGACCATGCCCTTGCGCGTCGCGAACACGAGGTACTTCGCCTCCTCGAAATTGCGGGTCGCAATGACGGCCTGGACGTCCTCGTCCTGCCGGAACGGGAGGAGGTTCACGATTGCGCGCCCCTTCGACTGGCGCGATCCGAGCGGGAGCTCGTGGACCTTCAGCCGATACACCTTCCCAACCGTCGTGAAGAACAGGATGTAGTCGTGTGTGGAGGCGACGAAGAGGTGCTCGATGTAGTCCTCGTCCTTCAGGTCCATCCCCATCACGCCGATGCCTCCGCGGCGCTGCTCGCGGTAGGACGTGACCGGTAGGCGCTTGATGTAGCCGGACTTGGTGATGGCGATCACCATGTCCTCCTCCGCGATCATGTCCTCGAGCTCGACGTCAGTGTCACCCGCAACGATCTCGGTCCGTCGCTCGTCGTTTCGGCCGTAGATCTCCTTGAGCTCGAGCAGCTCCTCTTTGATCAGCGCGGCGATACGCGCCTCGTCACCGAGGAGCAGACGGAGCTCGGAAATACGCTCTTGGAGGTCGGCGTACTCCTCCTCGACGCGCTTGCGCTCGAGCCCGGTGAGCGCGCGCAGCCGGAGGTCGAGGATGGCCTGCGCCTGGATCTCGCTGAGCCCGAAGTGCTCCATGAGCCCCGCCCGCGCCTCGTCGGCGTCGTCCGCCGCACGGATCAGCCGGATGACCTCGTCGAGGTTGTCGAGGGCGATGAGGTAGCCCTCGAGTACGTGCGCTCGCGCGAGCGCCTTCCTGAGCTCGAACTGTGATCGGCGAGTGACGACCTCCCGCTGGAAGTCGAGGTAGTGCCTGACGAACTCCAGGAGCGAGAGCGTCCGCGGCACGCCGTCGACAAGGGCTACGGCGTTGTAGCCGAAGGTCGTCTGCAGGGAGGTGTGCTTGAAGAGCTTGTTGAGGGCGACCTGGGGCACCGCTTCCCGCTTCAGCTCGATCTGGATGCGCATCCCCGTCTTGTCGGAGTAGTCCTGGAGATCGGAGACCTCGGTGATCACCTTCTCGCGGACGAGATCGGCGATCTTCGTGATGACGCCGCCGTCGCCACCCTTCTTCACGCCGTAGGGGAGCTCGGTCACGATGATCGCGCTCTTCCCGCCGCGGAGCTCCTCGACGTGCGCCCGCGCGCGCATCACGATCCGACCGCGGCCGGTGCGGTACGCGTCGCGGATGCCCGAGCGTCCGATGACGATCCCGCCGGTCGGGAAGTCAGGGCCTCTGACATGCTTCATCAAGTCCTCGACGCTGGCTGCGGGCTTGTCGATGAGCGCAATGACCGCGTCGATCGTCTCGGCGAGATTGTGCGGCGGAATGTTCGTCGCCATCCCGACGGCGATTCCCGTCGATCCGTTGACGAGGAGATTCGGGAAGCGCGACGGAAGGACCTGCGGCTCGCGTCGTGATTCGTCGTAGTTCGGACCGAAGTCGACGGTGTCCGAATCGATGTCGCGAAGCATCTCCGTCGCGAGCTTCGCGAGGCGGCACTCGGTGTAGCGCTCGGCGGCCGGTGGGTCGTCGTCGATCGAGCCGAAGTTCCCTTGCCCGTCGACGAGCGGATAGCGGAGTGAGAACGGCTGGACGAGACGCGCGATGGCGTCGTAGATCGAGCTCGAGTCGTGCGGGTGGTACTTGCCCATCACGTCGCCCGTGACGCGAGCGCACTTCACGTACGGCCGGGTGGGCTGGTGGCCGGCGTCGTGCATCGCCCAGAGGATTCGTCGGTGCACGGGCTTGAGGCCATCGCGGACATCCGGCAGCGCGCGACCGACGATGACGCTCATCGCGTAGTCGAGATAGCTCGAGCGCATCTCCTGCTCGAGCTCGCGCGGCTCTATGCGGCCGGCGCCGAGGGGCTCGAGGACATCAGACATCCAGGAACCTCACATCCTTCGCGTTCTGCTCGATGAAGAGCCGGCGCGGCTCGACCTGATCGCCCATCAGCGTCGAGAACACCCGATCAGCCGCCGCGGCGTCCTCCACCTCGACGCGGATCAGCATGCGCTTCGTCGGATCCATCGTCGTCTCCCAGAGCTGCTCGGGATTCATCTCGCCGAGGCCCTTGAAGCGACTGATCTGCATCCCTTCCTTCGCGAGGTCAAGTGAGCTCGCGCGGAGTGCATCGAACGTTTCAGCTCGCGCCGACTTGTTCCCGAATGCGATCGTGAACGGCGGCAGCCCGACGACCTCGCCGAGCTTCGCGTAGGCACGTTGCACCGATCCATACGTCGGCGAGCCGAGCATGGCGATCGGCAACGCGACGTGGTGCGCAGTGCTCGTCTCGGTCTCGACGACCTTTACACGGAGGATCTCGTCGAGCTGTTCCTCCACCGTGAGCTCGTAGCCATTCGCCGGAATCGACGCGATCAGCTCAGCCGGGTCGGGTGCCCCGTCCGTCTCGGCCTCGACGAGCCTGTGCGAGATCGCGAAGCGCGCGGCCGGTCCGAATTCGGCCTCGAGCTTCGCGGCCCAGGCCTCCAGCTGTCCGATGTCTCGGACAAGGCGCGTCCACCGAGCCTCCGTGAGCGTCGTCTCGCGCTCGTCACGGGCGGTCACGGTCATGTCCTTCACGCGCTCGCGCACAAGCAGGTCCTCGAGCTGCGCGTCCTTTTCGAAATACATCCCCCTGCTTCCGAGCTTCACGTGGTACAGCGGCGGAACGGCGATGTAGACGTGGCCGCGCTCGAAGAGCTCGGGCATCGTGCGGTAGAGGAAGGTGAGGACGAGCGTGCGGATGTGCGCACCGTCGACATCCGCGTCCGTCATGACGATCACGCGACCGTAGCGCAGGTTCGTGATGTCGAACTCGTCGCCGAACGCCGTGCCGATCGCGGTGATCATCGCCTGGATCTCCGTGTTCGACAGCACCTTGTTGATGCGGTTCTTCTCGGAGTTGATGATCTTCCCGCGCAAAGGCAGGATCGCCTGCGTCGTGCGGTCGCGAGCCTGCTTTGCCGAGCCGCCGGCAGAGTCGCCCTCCACGATGAAGAGCTCCGCCGACTCGGGATCCTTGATCGTGCAGTCGGCCAGCTTCCCGGGAAGCGAGGAGTTCTCGAGCGCGCTCTTGCGGCGGGTGAGCTCGCGCGCCTTGCGTGCCGCCTGCCTCGCGTTTCGCGCCGCGATCGCCTTCTGGACGATCTGCCGGGCCTCCGCGCGATTCTCTTCCAGAAACTCGGCGAGGCGCTGGTTGACGACCTTCTCGACGAGGCCCGCGATTCCCGGATTGCCGAGCTTGGTCTTCGTCTGCCCCTCGAACTGCGGGTTGCGCAGCTTCACGGAGATGACGGCGGCAAGCCCCTCTCGGGCATCCTCACCCTCGAGGTTGTCGTCCTTCTCCTTCAGGAGGCCCTCCTGACGCGCGTACTGGTTCAGTGTGCGCGTCAACGCGGAACGGAACCCCTGCAGATGCGTGCCGCCCTCCGTTGTGTTGATGTTGTTCGCGAACGAGAAGACAGACTCGACGTACGAGTTGTTCCACTGCATTGCGATCTCGACCTGACCTTCGTCGGTCTCGCCCTCGAAATAGACAACGTGCTTGTGAACGGGGTCCTTCGACTCGTTGACGTGAGTCACGAAGTCGCGGATGCCGCCCTCGTAGTGGAACTCCTCGGTCTTGCCGCCCGCGCGCTCGTCGCGGAGGACGATGCGCAGCCCGCGGGTGAGGAACGCCGTCTCGCGTAGACGCTGTAGCAGCGTCGCCGCGTCGAACTCCGTCTCCTCGAAGACCTCGGAGTCCGGGAGGAAGGAGATGGTCGTGCCGGACTCGTCCTTCTTGGAGACGCCGATCGTCTCCATGTCCCCAACAGGCTCGCCCCGCGCGAACTCCTGGCGGTACACCTTGCCGTCCCGTCGCACCTCGGCCACGAGCCACTCGGAGAGCGCGTTGACCACGGAGACGCCGACGCCGTGTAGCCCACCCGAGACCTTGTAGCCCTCGCCGCCGAACTTGCCGCCGGCATGGAGCTTCGTCAGGACGACGGTCAGCGCGGGAAGTCCCTGCTCCGGAATCACGTCGATCGGGATGCCGGCGCCCGCGTCACGAACGGTCACGGAGTTGTCAGGATGGATCGTCACGTCGACGAGGTCGTTGCGCCCCGCGAGCGCCTCGTCGACTGCGTTGTCGACCACCTCGTAGACGAGGTGGTGGAGGCCGCGCGAGCCCGTCGACCCGATGTACATACCGGGGCGTAGACGGACCGGGTCGAGTCCCTCGAGGACAGTGATGTCCTTTGCGGTGTAGGCTGCTTCTGCCATGAAAAAAGCCCTGCAAATCGCCATATTGCGGGGCCGGGTAAGTCTATCAGAACGGACGGCCGGACCGGGCCTTGAGCAGGCTCGCGCGGGCGGCCCTGGCGACCAGCTCGCGGAGCTCCGGATCGGCGATCTCGGCGGCCGCCGCGGCCGCCTCGCGGCTCACCTCCGGGGGCACTTCGAGGGGCTCGCCCGCCCGGTCGGCGGCAGCCTCCGGCAATGCCTCGGACTCCGGAATGGGGCCGACCGCAAACCTCACGGACGCGGGTGACGCGTCGCCCAAGCGGGCGCGGAGCGCGGCGAGGATCTCGTCTTGGAGGAGCGACAGCTCGTTGGCCCAGGTCGACGATTCGGCAGCGACGTGAAGCGTCCCGTCGCGCGCGAGGCGGAGCGGCCAGGCCTTTCGCGCGACCGCGGCGCCGACCGCGTCGGGCCACGCAGAGGTCACGGCCGCGAGAGGGATCGCGTCACGGCTCCCGCTCCGGCTCAGCTCGCGCTGCACCTCGTCGCCGATGCGCTCCATCACGCCACGTGTCCCGGAACGACGGCAAGACACTGACCCGGCTCCAGCGGAAACGCCTCGGCGGCCGTCGCAGTCACGACTGTCTGCCCGCCTCGCGAGATCATCTCCGCGAGCGCACGCCGCCGGTCGCCGTCGAGCTCCGACAGCACGTCGTCAAGGAGAACGAGCGGAGTCGTCCCCAGACGCCGGCGAAGCGCGGAGGCCTCCGCGAGGACGAGTGCCAGGACGGCGACCCGCTGCTCGCCTTGTGATCCGAACACGCGCAGGTCCCGGTCGCCGGCCGCGATGCGAACGT
>JBKPLV010000093.1:0-11613 GCA_046731795.1 Actinomycetota bacterium
GCGCTGGAGGCGCTCGCCGACGTGCTTCGCGTCGAGCTTGCGCCGTGGGGAATCGCGGTCTCCATCGTCGAGCCCGCAAGCGTGAACACTCCGATCTGGATCAAGGGCGCAGCCCATGCCGAGGCGCTGCAGGAGGACATCGACGCCGAGGCGGCGTCGCTCTATGCGGATCGCGTCCGCCGCTTTCGGGAGGTCGCGCTCAAGCGTGGGCCGGGCATCGATCCCGACGTCGTCGCCCGCTCGGTCGAGCACGCGCTCACGGCCTCTCGGCCCAAGGCCCGCTACGTCGTGGGGCGCGACGCGCACCTGCGCGCCTGGATCGAGCGGCTCCCGCCACGTCTGCGCGACCGCATCCTCACGCGGGCCTTGCTGAGATAGCGCTACGTGTCGTGCACGCCGCAGCCGAGCCAGTCGTGGCCGAAGCGACGCATCTCGTGCACGATCGGAAGGAGGGCGTGGCCCTTGTCGGTCAGCGTGTACTCGACCCGCGGCGGCGACTCCGGATAGCTCTGTCGCTGGACGATGCCCTCCCCCTCCAGCCAGCGCAGGCGCTCGGCCAGCGTGCGCGGGCTGATCCCGGCGCACGAGCGCTCGAGCTCGGTGAACCGGCGCGGGCCTTCCGAGAGGTCGTGGACGATGAGCACGGTCCACTTCGAGCCGACGATCTCGGCGGTGGTCGCGACCGAGCAGGCGCCGGTCGCATGGACGGGGAGCATCGTGCGAGTGGCCACGTCCGGATTGTACGGCTCGAGGGCGGAGGCCTCAGCCCGGATTTCGGGCCGTGTACAGCGACGATACGAGCGGCCTCTCGACGCGGTCGCCGAAATCTTCACGCGCGATGCGCTCGACCGCGTCGAGGAGCCGTGCTCTCGGCTCGGACTCGAGCGCGATGATCGGGGAGAACGTGGCGTAGAGCCCGCGGATGCCGACGCCGTCCCAGGCGTGGCTCCACCGGAACTCCTCGTGCGTGGCGTCCTCGAAGCCGGCATGACTCAGGGCGGCAAGGCGACGCCCGGCGTCTCGACCGAAGCTCGGCCGTCCCTCGAGCCCGGCAGACGGGCTGTGGGGCACGTCGTCGAAGAGCGGATGCACCGCGTCCCTGAACGGATCGTGGCGCGTCTCGTCGCCGAAGGTCGTCCACCAGACGGCGATCCAGCCGCCGGCTCGCAGTGCGCGCCGCAGCGCCGCGAGCCCGACCGTCTCGTCGACCCAGTGGAACGAGGAGGCCGCGATCGCGAGGTCGTACGCGCCCGGCTCCAGCTCGACCTCCTCGAGCGCGTGCTCCAGGAGCTCGATTCCGTCGCCCAGCCGCTCGCGCAGGTAGCCCGCGAGCTGCGGATCCGGCTCGACCGCAACCACGGCCGCGCCGCGAGCGAGCAGTTGACGCGTCACCTGCCCGGTCCCGGGACCCACCTCGAGCACCCGCGCTCCCGGCCGAAGGCCGCACCGATCGCGGAGCACGGCATAGATCTCGTCCGAATGGCCGGGACGAGCAGCGTCGTAGGTCGCCGGATCGAGGCCGAAGACCCGGCGGCCCTCCCGTCGGTCGAGTCTCGGCCGCTCGGCGATCGTGTCCTCGTCAGCCGCGCGCTGCGATCGGCGCTCGCACAGCGCGGGCAAACCGGCGCTCGGCCAGCTCGTCGACCCACATGACCACCGGGCCGTGGACGATGAGCCCCTCTTCCGCGCGCTCGTGCATGAGCTGCGGGAGGAGCTCGGTCGCGAGCCACTCCCGCCCGGGAGGCACCGCAGCCCGGGACTCGACCCGGTGGAGCCCCTCCTCGAGCGTGTCCACGTCCGCGACGACAGGTCGGTGGATGAAGTGCGTCGGTCCGGCCGGGACGATTCGCGACACCTCGCCCACGAGCGCGCGCCCGGCGTCGACGTCGCTGACGAAGATCTCGACCTCGGCCTCGCGGAACCCGCGCGGGAGCACGCGGACTGCCTTCACCTCGGAGTTCGAGACGCGCATGACCTCGCCGGCGGCGCTCCGGACGGTGACTGCCCGCAGGGTCAGATCCTCGACGACGCCTTCGACGTTCCACGGCGCGATGGCGACCGTGTCGCCAATGCGGAACCAGCGCTCGTGGAACATCAGCAGTCCGGCGATGACGTCCGCCAGGAAGCGCTGGGCGGCGAAGCCGAGCAGGATGACGACGAACGACGCGCCGGCGATCGTCTCCACGCGGTCCGCGCCGAGGACGACGGCGAGCGCGAGCAGGGCGGCGAAGACCCACGCGACCGCGCGAACGGCGGTGCCGGCGAGCGCGATGGCGGTCTCCCGCTGTCGCAGGGACGAGATGACGCCCGAGTCCTCGATGTCGGGAGCGTGCTTCCGCTCGCCGCGCAGAACGAAGAAGACCGCGATCCGCCGCGCCGCGCGGCTCACGAGCCAGGCGACGAAGAGCACGAGCCCGACGACGATCGCCTGTCCGAGCGGCGAGAACAGCGGCGTCGAGTCGTTGAGCAGGTCGACGAGCGACGACACGATCGCAGCCCAGGGTAGTGATGTCAGTCCCACGGCGGTGGATCGTGCGTCCAGCGGCCGCCCACCATCGTGGCGACGACCTCGACGGACGCCAGCTCGTCTGGCGGGCACTCCAGCGGATCGCGCGAGAGCACCACGAGGTCGGCGAGGTACCCCGGGAGGAGCTTGCCGCGCCGGCGCTCGTCGCCCGAGAGCCAGGCGGGAGTGACCGTGGACGCGAGAACCGCCTGCTCGACGGTGAGACATTGCTCCGGGCGCCACGCGGGACGGTCGTCGATCGTGCGGAGGACACCGGCGCGGATGCCCGCGAGCGGGTCGAGCTCCTCTACCGGCGCGTCCGAACCGTTCGCCACGAGCGCGCCCGAGTCCCAGAGCGTTCGGAAGACGTAGGCGCCGTCGACACGTTCGGCCCAGAAGCGATCGGCCAGGTCGCGGTCCGAGGGTGCGTGGCTGAACTGGACCGAGCAGGCGATTCCGAGCGCCGCGAAGCGGCCGACGTCCTCCGGGGCGAGGCACTGCGCATGCTCGACCCGGTGCCGTAGCCCCAGCGGCGCCCAGACCTCGCGCGTCGACTCGAAGGCGTCGAGCGCCTCGCGATTTGCGCAGTCGCCGATCGCGTGCACGCCGACGGGCCAGCCGAGGCGGGCGCCATCGCGGATGACCTCGGCGAGTTCGTCGCCGCTCGTGATCGTCACGCCGGAGCCGTCGAGCATCCAGGCGGTCTGCGACCCGAGCGTTCCGTCCATGAACGCCTTCAGGTAGCCGATGCGGAGGAAGTCGTCGCCGATGCCCGAGTGGATCCCCAGCGCCTCGAGCTCCGGGAGGCGTTCGTACGGCACCGACTGCCAGACGCGAAGCGGGAGACCGTCTCGCTCCGCGACGCGCTGGAAGATCCCGGGCGCGCCGAGCCAGCCGTCCTTGTCGTGCACGGCGACGACGCCGCGGCTCGCCGCCAGGCGCAGGCCCTCTCGCGTGGCCTCGACGAACTCGTCCTCGCTCGGCATCGCGACCCGGGCGCGGAACTGCCAGGCGGACTCCTCGCGGAGGATTCCCGTCGGCTCTCCGCGCTCGTCGCGCTCGACGACTCCGCCGTCCACCTCGAGGTCGCCTCCGCCGCGGCGTGCGAGCGCGGCCGAGTTGAGCCAGGCCGAGTGGTAGTCCTTCGAGAAGAGGAGCGCCGGCGTGTCCCCGGTCACGGCGTCGAGCGCGGTCGCCGTCGGCTGCTCGCCCCATTCAGCGGACCGCCAGCCGTAGCCGCGGATCCAGCTTCCGTGCCGCGGGTGGGTGCGCACGCGCTCGAGCGCCTCCTCGAGGCCGCTCACGCCCTCCAGTCGCACGTCGCGCTGCCCCAGCGACCAGGTCGGAAAGTGCACGTGCGAGTCCGTGAATCCCGGCAGGACGCAGCGACCTCCGAGGTCGACGACGTCAGGGCTCGGCAGGACCGTCTCGTGCGTCCCAACCCCGCCGGCGATGCGCGATCCGGCGATCGCGAGCGCCCGCGCCGTCGGTAACGACGGATCCAGGGTGCGGATGACGCCGTTCTCGAGGATCATGCGCGCGACTGTATCCCGGCCGAGAGGAGGCACCGTGTTCGACCACGTCGGTCTGAATGTCGCGGACTTCGAGACGAGCAAGCGCTTCTTCGAGACGGCGCTGTCGCCGCTCGGCTATCGCGTCGTGATGGACTTCTCCGAGTACGGCGCAGCCGGATTCGGGACCGACGACGCGAAGCCGGAGTTCTGGGTCTCCGCACGCGACCCGAGAGGCACGGGAACGCACGTTGCATTCCATGCCGCCGATCGCGCGACCGTGGACGCCTTTCATGCGGAGGCCCTCGCCGCCGGCGGCATCGACAACGGCTCACCCGGCATCCGGCACGACTATCACCCGACGTACTACTCGGCCTTCGTCCTCGATCCGGACGGCAACAACATCGAGGCCGTCTGCCACCACGCACCGTCCTAGACTTCCCGCGTGCCCTGGGAGCCGCTGACCGACGAGCAGCTCGAGATCCGCGAGCTCGTCCGGACGCTCGCACGCGAGCGGATCGCCCCGCGCGCGGCCGAGATCGACGAGTCGCACGAGTTCCCGTGGGACGTGGTGGAGCTCTTCCGTGAGCACGGGATCTTCGGGCTCTGCTTCGATGAGGCCCACGGCGGCACGGGCACCGGGGCGCTCCTCTCGCTCGTCGCGATCGAGGAGGTCTCGAAGGTGTGCGCGACGAGCGGGCTCATCCTGGCCGTGCAGGAGCTCGGGTCGCTTGGGCTCAAGCTCGCGGGCTCGGAGGAGCAGAAGGCGCGCTTCCTGCCCTCGCTCGCGTCGGGCGAGATCCTGGCGGCGTATGCGCTCACCGAAGCCGGATCGGGCTCCGACTCCGCTGCGATGCGGACGACGGCGCGGCGCGACGGTTCGGCTTATGTCCTCGACGGCTCGAAGCGCTTCATCACGAACGCGGCCGTGGCGGGGCTGTACACGGTCTTCGCCAAGACCGATCCGGACGCCGGCCACTCCGGGATCACGGCCTTCGTCGTCGAGGCGGACACGCCCGGCTTCGAGGTCGCACGACTCGAGCCAAAGATGGGGATCTCGGGGTCGACGACCGGCGAGCTCGCCTTCGACGGAGCTCGCGTCCCCGTCGAGAACCGCCTCGGCGAGGAGGGCGAGGGCTTCCGGATCGCGATGCGGATCCTCGACCGCTCGCGTCCCGGCGTTGCCGCGCAGGGCCTCGGCATCGCCCAGGGTGCAACGGACTACGCGCTCGAGTACGCGCGCTCGCGCGAGACGATGGGCAAGCCGATCGCCGAGCATCAGCTGATCGCGGCGAAGCTCGCCGACATGGAGACGCGAACCGAGGCCGCGCGCGGGCTTCTCTACCGCTTCGGGCGCATGGTCGACGAGGGCGCCGACGAGGGCGAGCTGACGAAGGCGTCCGCGATGGCGAAGCTCTACTGCACGGACACCGCGATGGCGGTCACGACGGAAGCCGTGCAGATCCTGGGCGGGTACGGCTACATCCGCGAGTACCCCGTCGAGCGCATGATGCGCGACGCCAAGATCACGCAGATCTACGAGGGAACGAACGAGATCCAGCGGATCGTGATCGCGCGCGAGATGCTGAAGGAGTCGCGCGCGTTCCTGCTCAGCGGCGTGGCGTGATCAGCGGCGGCAGATGCTGCGCCGAGGCGCCGGACCGGTCCACTGGAAGCCCTGCGCCCGGGCCGCCTCGACGAAGACTCTGAAGCAGCCGCTGCCGGTGCGGACACGAAATCGCGCGTTGCCGCCGCTGCCTGTCACGCCTCGCCCTGCGAAGACCTGACGCCCCTTCTGGCTGACGACGATTCGGAGCGTCGCCTTCGAGACGGGGCGGCGAGCACCGTCGGCGGCGGCGACGAGGACCTGCAGCCCGCTCGCAGTCGGCGTCACCTTCAACGAGGCGATCCGAAGTTGTCCGGGCGTGACGGAGACCGCGGCGTTTGCGGCCAGCGCCCCCGCACGCGCGATGACCCGGCCGGAACCGAGCACGCGTCCGGCGGTGAAGGTCGCGCCGCCGGGGGCGGGAGCGATCCTCCCGAGCGCGGGCGGCGCGACCCGCCAGGTCACCTTCGTCGTGACGGCGTTCCCGAACGCGTCTGTTGCGGCGCCCTTGAACGTCGTCTGCGCGCGCGCTTTCACCGTCTGCGAGGCGGGCGACAGCGACAGCCTTGCGGTGGGGCCAGCGGTGACGGTAACCGTCTGGGTGCCCGCGGTCGCTCCGATCGCGGCCGCCGTCACGGTAGACGAGCCCGCGAGCATGTCGCGGTAGTAGTAGGTTGCGGCGACGCCGGGCGCCACCGTGAGCGCGAGCGTCGGCGTCCACGGCCCGGACGGACTGGTTGCGAATGCGCCGCGGGCAGAGCTCGAGCTGACCGTGACGGTCAGTGGCGGCCCGGTGGTCGCGGGCGTCCCGGCCGCGGTCGTGAGCGAGATGGTCGACGGAGCCGAGGGCACGCCCGCGGTTACGGTCTGGGACGTCGGCACGATCGTGAGCAGCGGCTGGGTCCAGGTGCGGAACGAGCGCCAGGCTGCGTTGTGGCTCGCTCCGGCGATGTCGACGTTGCAGAGCGTGTCCGCGCCGGGCGGTCCGCAAGCGCCGGTCGAGGTCTCGGGGTCGGTGCTGGCGCCCGATGCCTGGATCGCAGCCGCGAGCCGATCGAGGAGCTGTCCCGTCTGGGTGGCGAAGTCGGCGGAGGGCAGGCCGGTCGTGTTGCTCGGCGCCCAGGCGAAGCCCCAGTGATCCTGCGCCTGGGCCGTCGTCGCCGAGAAGTACCGCATGGCGTCGACCTGCGCCGAGATGTACGCCGACATCTGCTCGACGGGCACCATCGTCCAGCCCCAGGCCGTCTCGCGCGGCCAGGCGCCGTTCGCGAGTGGGCTGTAGGCCGCCTGCAGGAACGAGCGGGCAGCCTCGATCGCCGCCGGGCCCGCGTTGGCGAGCACGAGCTTGTGCTGGAGGTAGTCGTTCAGGTACTCACGCCGGACGGAGGCCGGCTCGCCGGGGACCGCATATGCCCGCAGGTCGCCGTACACCTCCTGCGACCAGTCGCTCACGTACGTCGCCATGTCCGTCCAGAAGTCGCTGTCGGCGAGCCAGTTCTGCAGCGTGTTCTGGTAGGCGGTGAGGTCGCTCGTGCGCTGGCCGAAGCCAACGATGAGGACGTCGCCGCGCGTCGGCCGCGAGCCGTCGCCCTCGTACAGCCCGCGCAGGAACTCACGCACGTTCGTCCGCGCGTTGCCGTCTCCCCGGCGAACGGCCGTGGTGAGCTCGTTCAGCGCCCACGTGTCCCCCTGCGCGACGTCGTAGCCGGCCGCGGCCATGCGTTCCCGGGCGGTGACCCCGGCCGTGAACCACGAGCTCCCCGTGGAGGCGACCCAGCGGCTCCACGTCGTGAAGTGCACCTCGGCCATCGCGTGGAAGCTCGGCCCGAGTGCACGGATCCGCGAGGCCTGATCCTTCCGGAACTGCGTCTTGTCGGCCACGAGCGGGGGGACCGAGATGTAGTACTCGGCGCACGGTGAGGATGCAGCGGCGAGCTTCGTGGCGAGCCGGAGCCAGTCCGACGCGGCGTAGAACACGGCGCGGAGGGGTCGGCACGCGGCCTGTGCACGCGCGGCGTGTGGCTGCATCGATACGAGTGACCTCCACAGCGCCTCGGTCTTCGCGGGCTCGAGCGACGGCACCAGGGTGGTTCTCGACGGTGTCGCGGCGCGAACGCTCGCTCCTCCCCCGAGGCAGGCGGCGACGACAGCGAACAGACCGACGAGAGCGATGGCGCGGCGCACGGCGAGGCAAGGTAGCCGCGGTCTGTGATGGCGCCGTAAACGTGGGGCGGGTGGCCGGGGGCGGCGCGAGCCGCCCCCGGCGATCGTCGGCCTAGCTCCGGCCGCAGTGGACGAGCGCGTTCAGGCAGTCGTCCACGAGCTTGCGCAGCACATTCGGCTTCCAGGCGTTCACGAAGTCGGCGTGCGCGCTGTACGTGCCGCCCGACGCGAGCGCGAAGCCCTCGCCCCCGCGGCTCGGGTAGCGGTAGATCTGGGTGATCTGCGGCACCGCGACGGGGTGGGTCGACGGACACATGCCGCGAACCGCGTACGCCATGTGGCTCTTGTGATCGGCGCTGTCGAGGTCCCTGCCGTCCCAGCACTCTGGGAAGCGGATGTGCAAGCGGAGGTAGGAGCCCGCCGTGTCAGGACACGTAGGCACCTCCGCCGAGCGGCCGGTCCCCGACGCGACGCCACAGCTCCAGAACGTGACGCCCATCCCCTGCGGGCTCGTCGCCTTCGAGTTTCCGGCGATCATGCGCAGGTCGTTCGGGAAGGGCGAGACCTCGGCGAGCGTCCCACGGCGGTAGTAGACGGTCGCCGCCACCGGGAGCACCTCGCTCGTGCCCTGGTAGAGCGCCGGCACCCAGTACGCCGCCGTGTCGTCCTGCCGACGGCACGTCGTCCCGCCGGAGCGCAACGAGCCATAGGTGGAGGAGGCGTTCGTGGTCTCGTTGCCCACGAACGTGTGTTGGTGCGATGCGCCCGACTGGCCCGGGAAGACGATCGGGTCGTCCGGCGCCTGGTGGCTGTAGCGGCAGTTCTCGACGAAGTTGACGCCGACGAGCTCGGCCCGCGTGACGCGAGCGTCGCTCGGCTTGCCTCGAGCGAGAGCGGACGGCCCGAGTGCGGCGGCCGCCGCGCCGACCACGAGGCCGAGCGCGATGAAAGCGAGTCCCTTCACGTTCCCTCCCTCGACTGGAGTTCGGGACGAATCCAGACATGGACCCGTACGGTTTCTGCGATCGGCCTGTTATCGGGCCGTAAGCATTCGGTTCGGGTCCCGACGCTGGAGCGCGATGCCCGTCAGCGCCTCGCGGACGATTCGGTCCGCGACGAGCGCCGTGACGTCCGCGGAGCCGACGGCCGTGGGGATGACCTCGACGACGTCGACGCCGACGAGGTCGAGCCGCGACGCGAGCTCGCGGGTCGCCCAAAGGAGGTCGCCCGATGCCATGCCGCCGGGCTCCGGCGTCCCCGTTCCGGGCGCGAACGCGGGATCGAGCACGTCGACGTCGATCGTCAGGAAGGCCGGCCCGGCACTCACGACTGTGACGGCACGCTCGACCACCTCTCGGATGCCGAGCTCGCGGACGTCGTGCATGAAGAACGCGGTGATTCCCTGCTCGCGCTGCCACGTGAACTCGGCCTCGCCCGGCCAGTAGCCGCGGAGGCCGATCTGGACGTAGCGCGATCCCGCAACATGACCGTCGCGCACGAGTCGGTACATCGGCGTTCCGTGGGAGCGCTCGACGCCGAACACCTCCGTACCGGTGTCCGTGTGCGTGTCGAAGTGGACGAGCCCGACGGGTCCGCGTCGCGCGGCCACGGCGCGCACGTTCGCCTCCGTGATCGAGTGGTCGCCGCCGAGGACGACCGGGATCGCGCCGGCAGCCGCAACCTGGCCGACCGTCCGCTCGATCTGCGCCTGCGTGCACTCCGGATCGGCGGGAACGACCGCGGCGTCGCCGAAGTCGACCACGTGCAGCTCCGCGAAGGCGTCGAGACCTGCCTCGAGGTGCGGCCCGGGCGGACAGCTCGCGGCGCGGATCGCGCGCGGCCCGAAGCGTGTGCCCGGCCGGTCGGAGACGAGGTCGTCGGTCGGCGCTCCTACGATCGCGACGTCGACGCCGGCGAGCTCAGCCGGATCCTGCGTGTACGGCATCCCCGCGTACGTGAGGAGGCCCGCGTAGTCGGGCTTGTCCGGGAGCCCGAGCTCGCGCCAGCGCTCGAGCGGGTCGATCACAGCCTCAGCGGGTCTTGACGACCGCGTACGTCTTCCGGACGGTCTCGCGAACGTCCCAGACGCCCGACCAGCCGTCCGGGCAGAGCATCACCACGCCGGGCCTGATCTCGGTGACGATGCCATCGCCGTCGGTGATCGTCCCGCTGCCCGCGACGAAGTGCATCTGCTCGTACGTGCCGTCCGTCTGGCCGCGGAAGGAGCCCGGCGTCACCTCCCAGATCCCGAGCTCGACGCGCCCGTCGTCGGAGATGACGTGCCACGACTCGTAGGGCTCGCCGGCGAGCGCCGTCGGCACCGCCCGCCCCGTCTCGAGCCTCGCGCCGAGCACGTCGTCGATCGTCATCGGCGCGACCCTACTGGATCAGCTCCGGGACACTTGCGCGCGGGTAGCGGGCCCGGATCGCATCGACGAAGCGCGCGAGCTCGGCCGCGATCGCCGGGTCGCGGATCTCGAGGACGTTCTCGGCGTTCTGCTCGCCCGAGCGCGAGAAGTTGAAGCTGCCGACGAAGGCGGTGTCGTCGGCGACGACCACCTTCGCGTGCATGAAGTCGTGCGTGGAGGTCGGTGACCACGGCGTCGAGGACTTCCCACTGAACGCTGCGCCCTCGAGGATGCGGCGGAGCAGCGGGATCTTCCATTCGCTGACGCCGTTCGTGCGCCACTGACCGAAGACCTCGTCCACCTGCGTGTCGTCGATGACGCCGCCGAGGTCGCAGCGGCCCTCGTTGACGACCTCCACCAGGGTTGCGAGGATCGGGCCGGAGGAGAGCACCGGCGAGGCGATTCGGATCCGCTCCCGCGCCTTGCCGACGTGCTTTGCGACCCGATGCGAGAGCGCCTCTCCGTGCTCGGGACAGAACCAGGCGCGGACGCGGGCGGCCCCGACCTCCTCCGGGCGCGGGTCGACCCGTCCCGAGTGCGCGACGATTCCGTCGTCCCAGAGCTGGTCGAACGCAAGTGCGTACGCGTAGGCGATGTGGCTCGACCCGACCGTCACGATGACGTTCTCCTGCCGCGACCACGAGTCGTCCGTCCAGTTCGTCGACCCGGTCAGGACGGCGTCCCCGTCACGCACGACGAACTTGTGGTGCATGAGATCGGGGACGCCGGCAATCCCGCGGGTCGCGATCGGGAGCGCCTCGATCGCGGAGGGGGCGGTCTCGGGCGGCGGTGGGACCGGGATGGGGCCGGGGTGCGCGATGTTGTAGAGGAGGCGCACCTTCACGCCCCGTTGAACGGCTGCGAGCAGCGAGGCGAGGACGAGCGCGCCGGCGTCCGTCTCGAAGCGAACGTCGTAGAGCGCGATGTCGAGCGACGTGCGTGCCCCGGCGAGGAAGGCGGCGATACCGCGGGCGACGTCCGCCGGCCGCTGGCCGCCGTCCGTCAGCGTCTCGACGACGATCGGCTCGGCCATGGGGACCAAGGCTACGCGCGGACGCGACTAGCCTCTAGCTCAGCGAGTCCAGGGCTTCGCGCAACGTGCGGCAGCGAAGCGTGCGGCTGACAGCGTCACCGTGAAGCTCGATGCCGCGCCGGGCGTCCAGCAATCCCGGACAGGTGGCACTCGCTCGGAGCTCCCGTCCGCTCGACCGCGTACGAGCACATGTACTGCCCCCGCGGCCGCCTGCACGCACTGGGCGCGGCGGATCCGCTGAGGTGCCGAATGTTCCCTCGGGACGATCGGCTACCTTCCGCGCCGATGTCGACGCTACGGGGAGGCTGCTGGTGCGGTGCAGTTCGCTACCGCGTCGCGGACGAGTTCCTGTATGCGTGGAACTGCCATTGCTCGCGCTGCCGCGC
>JBKPLV010000094.1:0-7136 GCA_046731795.1 Actinomycetota bacterium
GTGGTCTGCGCCCGCTGCCGCCGATACGGCCGCCGGAACCACGAGCGCAGCGGCGAGAGCCGCGAGCACGAACATGCTCCGGCCCCGAAATGGACTGCCTCTCATCTGTGCGTCTCCCCTTTCGACGTTTGCGGCCCCGAAGGGCCTGCCCCTGAAGCGCCCGCATCCTATTCAGGGACGAAAACCCCTGCAACACGCAAAAGGCGGCTTTTACGCCGCCTCCTGCACTGTCGGTGTCAGACCGGCCGCTAGCCGTGAATCGAGACCAGCAGCGGGATCATGAGGATCGCGACGATGTTCGCGATCTTGATCATCGGGTTGATCGCGGGGCCGGCGGTGTCCTTGTACGGGTCGCCGACGGTGTCGCCGGTGACCGCGGCCGCGTGCGCCTCGGAGCCCTTGCCGCCGTAGAGCCCGTCCTCGATCGTCTTCTTCGCGTTGTCCCACGCGCCGCCACCGGACGTCATCGCGATCGCGAGGAACAGCCCGGTCACGATCGTTCCGATGAGGAGCCCGCCGAGCATCTCGACGGAGATGATCCCGACGACGATCGGGATGACGACCGGGATGAGCGCCGGCGCGAGCATCTCCTTGATCGCCGAGCCGGTGACGATGCCGATCGCCTTCGAGTAGTCGGGGCGCGAGGTGCCGGCCATGATCCCCGTGTCCTCGCGGAACTGGCGGCGCACCTCCTCGACGACCTGCCCGCCGACGCGGCCCACGGCCTGCATTGCGAGCGATGCGAAGAGGAACGGCATGAGGCCGCCGATGAAGAGACCGGCGACGACCCACGGGTTGTCGAGGGAGAAGACGGTCAGGAGCCCGTCGTCCCGGAGGCCGCGGCCGTACTCGTCGAAGAGAATGAGCGCGGCGAGTCCGGCGGAGCCGATCGCGTAGCCCTTCGTCACGGCCTTCGTCGTGTTGCCGACCGCGTCGAGCGGGTCCGTGATGCCGCGGACGCCCTCGGGAAGATCGGCCATCTCGGCGATCCCGCCCGCGTTGTCGGTCACGGGCCCATACGCATCGAGGGCGACGATGAGGCCGGCCATCGAGAGCTGGGCCATGACCGCGACGCCGATGCCGTACAGGCTCTCGCCTGCCGCGTAGTACGAGCCGACGATGCCCGTCGCGATGACGACCACCGGGAGCGCCGTCGCCTGCATCCCCACGGCTAACCCGGCGATGATGTTCGTCGCGTGGCCCGTCTGTGAGGCCCTGGCGATCTGCTTCACGGGGTTCCAGCGGGTGCCGGTGTAGAACTCGGTGATCGCGACGAGCAGGAACGTAACGCCGAGGCCGATGAGTGCGGAGCCGTAGAGGTTCCAGAAGGAGAAGTCACCGCCGTCGTACGCCATCGTCACGGGGATGAATCCGAGCGCGGAGAGTCCAGTCGCGATCAGCACGCTGCGATAGAGCGCGTTGATGATCGCGTTCTCGCCGCCGCCGACCCACGTGAACATCGTTCCGATGACCGAGGCGAGGATCGAGATGCCCCCGAGCGCGAGCGGATAGAGCCAGAGGCCTTCCTGACCGATGCCGATCCCGAGCAGCATCACCGCGACCGCTGTCACGGCATACGTCTCGAACAGGTCGGCGGCCATGCCGGCGCAGTCGCCGACGTTGTCACCCACGTTGTCCGCGATCACGGCCGGGTTGCGCGGGTCGTCCTCCGGGATCCCGGCCTCGATCTTGCCGACCAGGTCGGCACCGACGTCGGCGGCCTTGGTGTAGATGCCGCCGCCGAGTCGCGCGAAGACGGAGATGAGCGATCCGCCGAACGCAAGCCCGATGAGGTCGTCGACGGCCGACTCGGGGCTGTTGCCGATCCAGTCGGTAAGCACCCAGTAGTAGCCGGCGACGCCGAGGAGGCCGAGCCCGACCACGAGCAGGCCGGTGACCGAGCCCGCGCGGAACGCAACCTTGAACGCCGGTTGCAGCCCCTCGCGGGCCGCCTCCGCCGTTCGCACGTTCGAGCGTACGGCGACGTTCATGCCGATGAAGCCGGCCGCGGCCGAGAAGAGCGCGCCGACGACGAAGCCGAAGGCGGCCCCCCAGCCGAGCTTGTCGTAGAAGCCGAGCAGGAAGAACGGCACGATCGCGACGATCGCTATGGTCGTGTACTGCTTGCGGAGGTATGCCGCGGCGCCCTCCTGCACGGCGCCGGCGATCTCCCGCATCCGCTCGCTCCCGGCAGGCTGCTTGAGCAGCCACCAGGTGAGATACAGCCCATACAAGACCGCCACGGCCGCACAGACAAGCGCGAACGCAACGGCGTGATCTACGAAGAAGTCCATGATCCTCCGGTTCTCCCGCCCATCACAAAGTGAGCGCCCGGTCGCCCAGGCGCGGCCGATTATGTATCACAAGCGGCTATCACCGCATGCCGGTGCCGTCAGGGGACGCGGCCCAGCAGCGAGCGAGCCTGCTCGAGTTCGCGGACGGACCGAAGCTCGGCCAACACCGCAAGTGCCGCTTCCGCGGAGGCGCGCGACTCGTCCACCGCGCCGTCGGCGTTCAGCGCTTCCGCCAGCCAGAGATCTGCGATTGCCGCCTCCCAGCGCGCGCCTCGAGACGCGAATCCATCACGCGCGCGTGTGAGTGCGTGCTTGGCAGGTTGTAGGTCACCGTGCTCCAGCGCGGCGCGGCCCTCCAGCCGGTCGGCGTACAGTGGGAGAGCTTCCACGAGTGCGAGCTGCGCGAACTCCCGCGCGCCAGCAACCGTCGACTCGGCCAGATCCCAGAGACCGAGCTCGGCCACAACATCGCACCGCGCCTCGAGAATCCCCGCCGTCGCCATCGCGGCGCCAGGGGCATCCGGGTCCAACCAGCGGAACGCTTCATCAGCCGATCCTCGACGCGCTGCAAGCTGGCCGAGCCACTGTGCCTTCCGAACCGTCGCCGTCCCGGGGCTCTCGTGGGAGGCCTGCGTGGCGAGCCGATCGCACGCTGCGCGCTCTCCACGGAGCTCATGGACCAGAGCCATGCACGCCCAGGCCTGGATCTGGAAGTAGGACACGTTCCCGAACGTGCTGTCCAAGAGGGCGAGGTCGTCGACCGCGTCGTCCCAATCTCCGAGCCGGAACCGCGCGATCACGCGGTAGCCGAGAGCCGCGCGCCAGACGGAGGGTCCGCTGCGTGAGCGCTTGTAGCCCTCGTCCGCATAGCGCAGCGCGTCGCGATAGCGACCGATCCAAAGGCAGGCGTCGGCCGCGGTCTGGAGCGCGTCTCCGACCTCCCACGGATCGGTGAGGCGCTCGACGATCTCGAGCCTGCGTTCGTGCTGAGCCCAGTCACGCCCGTGCCGGCCGCGGATGAACTCGATGCTCGCGAGTGCGTCCAGTACGCCGCTCGCCAGATCGGGACGTTCGAGCTCCAGCGCGAGCGCGACCGCCTTCTCGCCTGTCTCTCGCGCCGCCTCTGCCTCGTCGTCGGTGAAGCCGGCTCTCCCATACGCGAAGGGCCACATCGTTCGCGCCAGGAGGAGTCGGACACGCGCTTCGCCGCGGGGCGCAGCGTGCTGGAGCCCGATCTCGACATAGTGCGCCACCTCCTCTTCGGGAGGTGCCACCGTCAGCGAGGCCGGCCACCGCGTCGGAGGCTCGACTGCCCGAGCGCACAGCATCGCGAGCGCCTCACTGTCCTCGGTTCCGGCGTCGAGGCGCTCATCGACCGCCCTCCCCAGATTGAGCCAGGCATCGTCGCCGCGGTAGTCCCAGAGCGCGGCAAGCCCGACCGCCTCGAACGCGCGCGAGCGCTCGTCGGCGTCTGTCGCGATCGCGAGCGCCTCGTTCGCGAACCCGTCCGCCTTCGTGAGCAGCATCTTGCTCCGCGACTCCGCGGATGCGGTGAGCAGAGCATTGAGTGACTTGGAGCGGAGAGTCTCGAGTTTCTCGGGCGACGCCTCCGGATCTCCCTGCGCGCCGTCGTACGCCCCGCGATAGTGGTGCGCCAGGAGATCCGCGAATTCACGATGGCGCTCTCCCGCAGCAGCCTCGATCCAGGCCGCGACGTCCGCGTGAGCGCTTGCGCGATCCCGGCGCGCGAGCGTGCCGTAGGCGACGTCGCGCGTGAGCACGTGCTTGAAGAGGAATTCGCGCTCGCCCTCGATCCGCGAGCCGAGCTGCGAGAGGACGAGCTCGCGATCCTCGAGCCGAGCGAGGGCGTCGTCCGCCTGAGCGTCCCCGTCGTCGAGCAGCTGTGCCACGGATCCCGCCCAGAACACGCGGCCGACGACAGACGCCGACAGGAGCGCTCGCCGCTCGACGGGGGGCAGGAGGTCGATCCGGGCGGCGAGGACGGCCTGCACGGAGTCCGGGATCACGATCTCGTCGATCGCCTCAGTCGCCCTCCAGCGAGAGCCTTCACGCACGATCCGCCCTTCGTCGACCAGGTGCCGGATGATCTCCTCGAGGAAGAGTGGGTTCCCGTCGGCGCGTGCGAGCATCGACTCTCGGGTCTCGTCTGGGAGGTCTTCGACTGCGAGGAGATCCTGGACAAGCAACGCCGCGTCGTCGTGCGTGAGCGGCTCGAGGAAGATCGAGCTGAAGTTGCGCTTGCCTCCACCCCAGCCCGTTCGGCGCTGCGCGAGATCGGGTCGCGAAGGGCAGATGAAGAGCAGCGGGCCGGCCACCCGGTCCGCGAGCTCCTCGAGCAGGTCGAGCAGCGGGTCGTCGGCCCAGTGGATGTCCTCGACCACGACGATCGCCGGGCGCTCAGCGGTAAGACCGGTGAAGAACGCTCGCCAGGCCTCGTGCGTCTCGAGGCGCACCTGGCGCGGCGGAAGGTCCGCGAGCCCGAAGCGGGGATCCTCGAGGCCGAAGGTGAAGGCGAGCACAGCCGCAGAGCGGGCCGGGTCGGGCACGCCGGAGAGCACGCCGTTCCCGAGAGCTGCGATCTTCGAAAGCGCCGTCTCAGGTGGATCGGAGTCCAGCACACCGGTGTACGACTTGAGCACCTCGGCCAGCGGCCAGTAGGTGACTGCTTCGCCGTACGGCAGACACCGCCCCTTCAGCACCGTCACGCCGTCTTCCTGGCCCTCTGCCCATACGAGCAGCTCGTGCGTGAGCCGGCTCTTGCCGATCCCTGGGTCGCCGTAGATCGTGACGAGCTGCGCCCGGCCCGACGATGCAAGGCGGCCGAAGATGGACTGCAGCAAGTGGAGCTCGTGATCGCGGCCGACCATCGGGGCGCGCAGCCCGGGCACGCCCCGGTCGAGGGCGCCGGGGACGGCCACGTCCGCGTCGAGCAGCTCGACGGTTGCTACCGGACGGGACTTCCCGCGCACCGTGAGCGGGCCGACTTCGCGGAACTGGAATCCGCGCGCTGAGCGCGCTGTCCGCTCGGAGACGAGGATCTGACCGGCGTCGGCGGTCTGCTCCAGCCGCGCCGCCGCGTTGACCGCGTCGCCCGTGACCATCCCGATCTCGGGACGCGCGTCACGAGACGCGACGACGTCGCCGGTGTTGATGCCTGTGCGCATCGCGAGGCGCACTTCGTGTCTACGCTCGAGGTCGGCGTTGAGCTCTTCGAGCCGGCGGCGCATCCGGAGGGCCGCGCGAAGCGCACGCGCAGGGTCGTCCTCGTGCACGACCGGAACACCGAACACCGCCATCACCGCATCGCCGATGAATTTCTCGACCGTTCCGCCTTCCGCCTCGATCTCGTCGCGCATCGCCTCCGCGTACGCGCCGAGAACCTCCTGGAGATCTTCGGGATCGAGCTCCTCGCCGAGCGGCGTCGACCCGGTGATGTCGGCGAAGAGCACCGTCACGATCCTGCGCTCCGCCGACCCTGCGGACTCCTGCGCGGTGAGTGGAGCTCCGCACGAGGAGCAGAAGCGGGCGTCGTCGGCGTTCTCGCTCGCGCAGGCCGGGCAGGCCTTCATGAGCGGGCGGGTGGTCTACGTCTCGGACTGTTCGTCAACGGCCGAGCGCTCCTCCGAGATCGCTGTGGCATAGGCGAGCTGCAGGTTCGTGCGGGCCTGCTCGAGGTCGCGCACGATCGCCTCATCGAGGCCGGCCTCGCGTAGCACCGGGTCGAGCGCGCGCAGCGTCTCGATCGCGAGCTTCACCTGTTGCAGGTCGCGCGCTTCGCTCGAGACGCGCCGGAACCCGATGGACGCGACGGCGGACAGCGCGTTCACGAGGATGTCGCCGACGCCGACGCGGTCGAGCGCCTCGCGAAGCTCCTCCTCGGAGGGGAGGTCGTTCTCGTCAGCCACCGATCGTCTCAGTCGCGCGGACCTGGTCCGCATAGATGTCCTCGAGCGTGACGCCTTGCTCGAAGCGCTCGATCTGGCGCTCGGCGGCGTTCTGCGCAGGGATGGCAAGGTACGGCGCGGCGCCGATCTCCTCCGCTGCGGGCATTACCCACTCCACGAGCTCCTCGATCCGCTGACGCGCGGGGATCGCCTCACCACGCTCGAAGTCGATGAGCTCGCCGGAGAGCCCCCACCGTATCGCCCGCCAGAAGTTCTCCTCGATCAGACGGTGCGGAAGCGCTGTGACCGGCTCTCCGTCGTCGTACGCGCGCGCGATCCGAACGGCGAGCGAGGCCGCGAGCGCGGCAAGGGACTGGGCCTCCGAGAGCTCCGGCTGGCCGTCGCAGACACGGATCTCGACGGTCGGGAAGGCGAGATGCGGTCGCACGCTCCACCAGATCTGCGTGTGCTCGGTGATCGAGCCCGTCGCGTACAGGAACCGGACGAAGCGCTCGTACTCGTCCCACGACGTGAAGACATCGGGCACCCCGCAGCGAGGGAAGAAGCGCGTGAAGATCTGCGTGCGCGCCGAGTGGAGACCGGTGTTGACGCTCTCGACGAACGGGGAGCTCGCCGACACCGCGAGGAGCTCCGGCAGGAAGTTGCGCAGTCCCGCCATCACCGCGATCGCGCGGTCCGGGCCGTTGACGGCGACGTGGAGGTGGCTGCCGAACGTGTTGTTCCGCCACACGACGTAGCGGAGGAGCTCGTCGTTCCGGCGGTAGTGCGGCGTGTCGATGATGCGCTGCTGCTTCCAGTCCGCCCAGGGATGGGTGCCGGTCGCTCCGAGGAGGAGCCCCATCGGCTCGACGAGCGCGCGCAGCTGGGCGCGGCGCTCGGCCATCGCCCCCGGGACGTCGGAGAACGACTCCTGCCT
>JBKPLV010000095.1:0-15020 GCA_046731795.1 Actinomycetota bacterium
GAGCCGGCGAGCACCAGGATCGCCGCGAGCACCGGCCCGATGCACGGGGCGGCGCAGACGGCGAAGGCCCCGCCGAGCAGCACCCGCGAGCCGCGGCCGCGCGCTTCCTGCAGCAGACCGGCGCCGACGAGTCGCTCCGGCCACGGCAGGAGCCCCATGAACGCGAGCCCGAACACGACGAGCACGAACCCGGCGATCCGCTCGAGCAGAAACTGGTCGCCGAGGATCCTCCCGCCGACGAGGGCGGCGCCGACGCCGAGCAGCACGAAAAAGGCCGTGAAGCCGGCGACGAACGGAACGCTGCCGCCCACAACCCGCCGAGCCGTCCCCGGTTGTCCAAGACGGTCGGCGTCGACGGCCGAGACCGCCGACAGGTAGGCCGGGACCAGGGGGAGGACGCACGGAGCGAGGAAGGAGATCATCCCCGCGAGGAACGCGACCGGAATCGACGTCCAGCTCAGCTCTTCACCCGTCGAAGCGCGCAAGCTCCTCGTCCACGAGCCGATCGAGCTCGGGATCGAGGTCGCCGGCATCCGGGGGCGGAGGCCCGCGTCGCCGGCTCCACGCGCGGACCAGCATCGCAACAGCGACCGCGCCGACGACGAGCGCGCAGAGAGGCAGGAGCCAGGCGAGGAGGCCGAAGCCTCCTCCGGGCGGCTCGGCGAGCACCTCCGTCCCGAACTCGGCGACGAGCGCGTCCTTGATCTGCTCCTCCGAGTCGCCGGCCGCGATGCGCGCGCGGATGAACGCCTTCATGCGTTCGGCGATTGGAGCGTTCGACTGGTCGAGCGTCGTCTCGCACACGGGGCAGACGATCTCGGCCTCGAGATCTGCAGCGCGCGGCGGCGTCGCGGCACGAGCGGCACCCGCCGCAGCGAGTGCGGCCACGGCGAGGAACGCCGCGAGCCGCGTCATGCGAGTGCGTCCTGGATTGCGGACCGGAGCCGCGCGCGCTCGTCGTCACCGTTGACGGCACCGGCGAAGCCCGCAACCACCTTGCCGTCGCGGTCGATGACGAACGTCTCTGGGAACCCGGTCACGCCATAGCCGTCGATCGTGTTGCCCGGCCCGTCGTACACGAGCGGGAAGGAGAGGTCGTAGCGGTCGGCGAAGCGCCGCGCGTCCGCGCGGAAGTCCTTCGCATCGAGCCCCACGACGACGAGATCGCGATGGCGATTTTGCTGCCATACCTGCTCGAGGTACGGCGCCTCCTCCTTGCACGGCCCGCACCACGACGCCCAGACGTTCAGCACGACCGCCTTGCCGCGCAACGAGGAGAGCTGGAGCTCGCCGTCGCGGTCGAGCCGCACCAGCGTGAAGTCCGGCGCGGCGGGCCGGTCGCCCCGGTTTGCGCGCTTCATCAGGTCGCCTCCCTCGTCGTGCAGGAGCGACCACGCGAGGAGGATGAAGAGCAGGGCGACGAGCCCGATGGCCACGCCCTGGGCCACGTGCCGCAGCCGTGCCGACATGTCGCTACCGGGCGATGATGAAGACCGGCGTCCCGATCTTCACGTGCTGGAAGAGCCACTCGGCGTCCGGGATGCGCATGCGGATACAGCCGTGCGAGGCCGAGTATCCGATCGACGCCGCGTCGGGGGTTCCGTGGATGCCGACGTACGGGGCGGACAGCCCCATCCAGCGCGTGCCCAGCGGATTGCCGGGGCCGGGCGGAACCGGATCCGAGTCCGTGGCCCACGGAGACGGCGGCGGATACCACCAGGGGTTCCGTTGCATGTTCACGATCTCGTAGTTGCCGAGCGGCGTCGGGTACGCCGACTGGCCGGTCGCGACGCCGAAGCTGCGGTCGTACTTCGCGTTGTCGAAGAACAGGAGCTTGTTCGAGCTGCGCTCGATGACGATCGCCTCGTCGAGCTTCGCCACCCTGACTTCCGGCTTCGTGATCTCGTAGCGGAGGCGGATGGGAGCGCGGCTGTTCGTCGCCAGCGCCGTGCGGATCGCGCGGCCCGTCCCCAGCCGCCTCAGCGCGCGGCCGTCCTGCGACTCGATGGCACGCGGTCGCAGACCCTGGAGGACGACACGGGCATCGCGCGCGTCGCGGTCGAGCCGGTCACCCAGCCGGTCGACGTAGCCCCGGACTCGGGCCCGTGAGACCGCGACGTCGAGCGGCACGATGGCGCCCGGCCGTGCGAGGCGAGCTCGCCGAATCGCCTTTTCGAGGTTCGCCTTCGCTCCGAGCGTCTGCGGCGGAAGGTCGAGCGTGTGCGCGTCGTCCACCACGAGCTCGAGCGGCGTGGCATAGACGCGCTCGACCGCCTTGCGCGCCTGGTACGGCAGCATCCCGCCCACGCGCACGCCGCCCACGGTCACGCCGAACGCGATGGGGGCGGGGGTGCTCGGCGGCGGCTGGACCGGAGGCTCGGTCGGCGGAGACGTCGTCGTGCTCGTCGGCGGCGGCTCGGTCGTCTGCGAGGGTGCGGCGGTCCCGGCGCCCGCCTTCGCCGCGAGCGCAAACGCGGCCGCGAAGCCGACGAGCGCACAAGCAGCGATAAACGCTGCTCCGACGGTACGGGCAGAGGGTCTCACGTGTCCAGCAGTGTAGACGTGAAGATACGCGGATCGTTCGTGACGACGGCATCGGCGCCGGCGGCATCCACCCGCGCCAGGACGACCGGATCGTCCACCGTCCACGCGACCACGGGAGCGCCTCGCGCATGCGCGGCGCTCACGCTGGCGGGCGTGACGAGCGAATGGTGCAGTGCGATCGCCTCCGCTCGTGTCCGCCCCAGCAAGAGAGGCACCACGAACGGCGTGAAGCGACGTAGCGTCCGCAGCCCCGCACGGCCGATCGGCGCTCGCCGCCCATCCTCCGTGATCCCGAACATGGCGCGCGGGAACGTGATGCCCGTGCGGATCGCCCCCCCGTGCAGGCGCATCGCGCGCGCCGTGCCGAGGTAGAAGCCGCTGACGAAGCCTCTCGCCTCGAGGTCGTGGCGACGAAGCGCAGCGGCGACGTCACGCTCACGGCCGGGCACCTTGAGGTCGACGTGCGCGCCGACGCCGGGCGCCTCGTCGACGAAGAAGCGAAGCGCCTCGTCGAGCGTCGGCGTCTCGTCGTGGATGTCGGCGCGTGAGTGCGCGACCACGAGCTCGCCGGCGGACGCCGACACGACATCGAACTCGACGAGGTCGACCCCGACCTCGACCGCGGCCCGAAAGGACGCGAGCGTGTTCTCGGGCGCGAGTGTCGCCGCGCCGCGATGGCCGATGCGCAGCGGTCGCCCGTCGCGACGTTCGAGGGAGATCACTGGTGAGGCCTCGTCGGCAGGTAGTCCTCCTCGAGGTGGCCACCCTCCGCGGCGTACTCGATGATCATCCTGTCCGTCAGCCATTCCACGGGCGCGCGGTCGTCCGTCCACGGCCGTTCCGCGACCCCCATCGGCCTCGCCTCGCGCGCGAGCAGCGTTCGCAGCGGCGCGAGGTCGGCCGGGCCATGGGCTAGGCGTGCACGTCGCTGCACGCTCGAGAGCGGCCGCGTGAATCCGAGCACGAAGGTGTTGAAGCGAAGCGCGGGCCAGGCGAGCACCTGCGGGAACTCCGCCGCGAGCGTTCCCCCGACCGCCTCGACGAGCCGCTTGTCGTCGGGTACCGCCGCGACGTTGAGGGCCACGATGCCGCCGGGCGTCAGGTGGTCGCGGAGGAGCCGGAAGAATTCGCGGGTCGCGAGGTAGAACGGGACGTACGGCTGCCGGTACGCGTCCACGACGATGAGGTCGTAGCGGGTGTCCGTCGAGCGTAGGAAGGGCCTCGCGTCGGCGGTGTGGACGGTCAGGTTCGGATTGTCGCCTAGCCCGAAATACTCGCGGCCGACACGCGTCACCGCGGGATCGAGCTCGACGCCGTCGACGTTCGCGTCCGGGTAGTAGACGCCGAGCTCGCGTGCGGTCGTCCCCCCCGCGTTGCCGAGGATCGCCACCCGCCGCAGCGGGCGCCCGAGCAGGGGCGGAAGTGCGAGGTACGTGTCCCACTCGCCACCCGTCAGCACCGTGTTCGGACGCCAGAGGGAGTGGATGGCGACGCCCTCGTTGAGATGGAGGACGCGCCGCCCGTCCGGCCGCTGCACGACCGCGATGTACTGGTACAGCGACGTCTCCTCGTGGATGAGCCCGTCCTCGCCCTTGATGGCGCCCGGAGGCACGAGGAGGAGCCCCGCGAGCAGCGCGGTCGGGAGCAGGTAGCGGGCGCCGAGCATGAAGCAGGACGTCGCCGCCAGCAAGACGGCGACGACGAGGAACGTGCGCTGCGTCCCGATGGCGGGAATGAGGACGAGGGCGGGGAGGAACGTGCCGAGGAGCGACCCTGCCGTCGAGAGCGCGTAGAGACGGCCGGCGACCGCCCCGGCGGTCGCGATCGACGACACCCCGAGACGGATCGCGAAGGGCGAGACCATGCCGAGGAGCACGACCGGCGGTGAGCAGAGAAGCAGGACCGCGAGGAAGCTCCCGACGACGGCGCCGACCGAGGCGTCGTCCAGGCCTTCGACCGTGAGGTCGAGGAACGGCTTTGCCGCAAACGGGATCACGGCGACGAAGACGGCGGCGCCGAGCACGATCCGGCCGAGGAGCCTCCGGTCGGGGCGCCGATCGGCGACGCGTCCGCCGAGCCAGTACCCGAGCGCCAGCGCGGCAAGGACGATCCCGATGAGGTTCGCCCACACCACGGTGGACGAGCCGAAGTAGGGAGCGAGGAGCCGGGACGCCGTGATCTCGGTCGCGAGCGCGCCGATGCCGGCGCCGAAGACGAGCGCGCCGAGCGCAAAGGCCCCAGGCCGGTGCCCCGGCGCCGATCCGCTCATGGCTTACAGGCCGAAGACGCGCTCGATCTCGCCGAGCGTTCGAGCCGCGAGCACCGCCGCGACCGCGATGACCAGCACGAGCACGAGCCAGAAGCGGACGCCGGCCCAACGCTTCGCGCGATGCCTCCGAGCGCGCGCCGCACGCTTGGCGCGGTGGTGGAGGTACGAGCGTGAGATCGCGTCGGGATCGAGCGGCGGCTCGTCGTCGACGAGCGGGGACTCGGGGAACGAAGGTGCCGGATGCGCCACGGGTGGAATTGTATGAAGGCGGCGCCGTCGCGTGCACGCATGCCTCGTCTGCGCGAGGTCATATGCTGTCGCGCGATGGAGCGCCCGAGCGGACGTGGCCGCATGTCGTTTCCCGGGGCCGGAGAGCTCTCCGGCATGGGCGGCCGCCTCACTTTCCTCTTCGGGATCCTGCTGGCGATGTCCGCATTGACCGGCTGGTACTCGGGCGAGGGCAACGGCACGACCGTCTCCGTCATCGGCTGGCATACGGGCACGGTCGGCAAGATCGTGCTCTTCCTCGGGATCGCGGCCGTACTGCTGGTCGTGCTCCGCGAGGCCGGCGTGAGCATGCCCGCCTCCGTGCCGGAGAGCCTCGTCGCCATCGGCATCGGGTCGATCGCGACCATCCTCGTCCTCGTTCGGATCATTTCGATCCCCGACACCTTCTTCTTCGCCAGCCGCGGAGTCGGCATCTGGATCAGCCTCGCCTGCGCGATCGGGATCATCCTCGCCGGGCTGCTGGAAGCGTCCGAAGAGCTCTGATCAGCCGCTCGGTGTCGTGACGGTCACCGTCACGGTTCGCCCGGGAGTCTTCTGAGGGAGCGGCGTCAGCGTTCGGACGATCGTCTCGTCGCCACTCCGTCGCGGCCGGTCGTCGAGGGTGCGCGCAAAGGCGATGCCAAGGAGGAAGGCGAGGACCGCAGCAAGGACGACGAGGCTCGCACGCAGGACCGGCCGACGGCCACGCGTCGGGCGGCGAGCTTCCCGTCGGCTGCGCTCGAGAGTCGTCACGGCTCGTAGTCCACGGCGCCGCGCGCGTACAGGTAGAAGGCTGCGCCCTCGGCCAGCGACAGTGTCCGCGGCCACTCGCGGGTGCCCTGCTCGGAGAGGACGTCGCGTGCCCACGCGTCCGCGCGTGAGTACTCGTCGGCGAGCTCGCGGATCGTGAACGTCCCGCCGACACGCCGCCGGAGCTCAGTCGTGATCGCCTCCACTTGCAGGCCGATGCGCTCCCCGGCGACGGAATCGGAGACGTCTGCGTACGCACGGTAGGCCTGCTCCCATTCCTGCTTCGTGCTCTCGACGGTTGCCGACACGAGGGCGCAGGTTAGTCGCCGCCGCGGAATCCCTCGGAGCAGCAGCGAGACCACGGCCATGGCTCCGCAACCTCCGCGAGGATCCGCTCGCCGAGCTCGTATCCCGGACGCGCGAGCGCGAACGCGACGTGCGCGTGCAGGCATTTGAGGTGCTCGGGCCAGCGCGACCCGCCGATTCCGAGCTCGAGCGACGCCCCGTCGTCGGAGCCACCCGACTCGCCCGCGAGCCGGCGCCGGATGGCGCGCTGCTCCTCCGTCGCGCGCGCCAGCGACTCGCCCAACGCGGCATCGGCATTCGCTTCTGCGCTCCAGCGCTCGACGCCGCCGGCGGCCTCGAGCCGTGCGATCGCCGACACGAGATGTGGACACGTCACGTAGTAGGTCGTCGGGAACGGCGCGCCGTGGACGTCGTACGGGCTCTGCTCGGTCACCGCCGGAAGCCCGAACGGGCAGCGGGAGACGACACGTCGGAAGGCGCGCGGCTCGCGGTCGAGCTGACGCGCGACGATCGCGCGGTCGTCCATGCGGTGAAGCCTAGGGACGGTCGGCGCGGTGGGAGCTGTGCGCCCGTCGCCACGCCGTGATGCCCTTGACGACGAAGAGGCGCTCCCCGGGCTTCACGTAGTTGATGCGGCGCGCCTGGCGCTCGAGCGAGTCGGTGCTCGTCGAGTTGACGAGCCGGAGCTGCAACTCGCCCTTGACGAGGCGCAGCGAGTCGACCTCTGCTCGGCTCGCCGCGAGCTCGTGCCGCGTCTCCAGATACGAGGAGATGGGCCGGTAGTAGAGGTACACCGTGACACCCAGGATCGCGACGATCCAGAGCAGTCGGAGGCGCCGGCGCCCGACCCGCGGAGCGCGGGTCCGTCGCGTGGTCGCGCGCGCTTTCTGCTCGGCCCTCCCTGCCACCACGCCTCGTTCGGCGCGTGGTGGCGCAGCCCTCCGTCAGGCGATATCCACCTTGATCACGTTCGTCGAGCCGGGGATGTTCACCGCGGTGCCGGCGGTGAGGACGACGCGGTCGCCGGGCTCGACGATGCCGCCCCGGCGAGCCGCGTCGATCGAGATGCGCCACAACTCCTCGACGTCCGTCACCTCGGGAATCTCCAGCGCAGTCACCCCCCACTCGAGGGCCATGTGCTGGAGCGAGGCCTCGATGTGTGTGAGAGCCACGACCGGACGTCTGGGACGCAGGCGCGCGACGGCCGAGGCCGTGCGTCCGGTGAACGTCGGCACGAGGATCGCCTTCGCACCGAGCGCCTCGGCCAGGTCGCAGGCGGCGTTCGACATCGCGCGGCCGACGGTCGGCTCCTCGAGCGCGGAGGGGAGCTGGTGGCGGTAGCCCAGGCTCGGCTCGACTGCCCGCGCGATCTGCGCCATCGTCTGCACCGCCTGCACGGGGTACTCGCCGACGGCCGTCTCCGCGGAGAGCATCACCGCGGACGTCCCGTCGAGGATGGCGTTCGCGACGTCCGAGGCCTCGGCACGGGTCGGCTCGGGCCGGTGGATCATCGTCTCGAGCATCTGTGTCGCCGTGATCGCGGGCTTCCCGCGCTCGAGCGCGCCCAGGATGATCTGCTTCTGCAGGAGGGGCACGTCGGCGGCGCCGATCTCGACCCCGAGGTCGCCACGCGCGATCATCACCGCGTCGGACACGTCGAGGATGGACTCGAGCGCGACGACGGCCTCCTTCAGCTCGATCTTCGCGATCACCCATGCCAGCGAGCCTGCCGCCTCGATCCGCCCCTTGAGTGCCGTCACGTCGGTGTGCGAGCGGACGAACGAAAGGGCCACGTAGTCGACTCCGAGCGACAGCGCGAACTCCAGGTCCGCGAGATCCTTTTCGGTCAGCGAGGGCACCGGCAGCGGCACACCGGGCACGTTCACGCCCTTGTGCGGCTCGACGACCCCGCCCGTGACGACGTCGCAGATCGCGCGCGCGCCCTCCATCCGCGCCACCCGCAGCCGGACGTGGCCGTCGTCGATGAGGACCTCGTCGCCGGCCTCGAGGACCGACGCGAGGACGGCCGGTGCGATCGGTAGGTCGCTGTTCCGGCACTGCTCCTCGCCCGCGACCGCGATCGACTGCCCCACCTCGAGGTCGACCGGCTCCCCGAGATCTCCGATGCGGATCTTCGGCCCCTGCAGGTCGGCGATGAGCGCGAGTGGCCGCCCGGCCTGCGCCTGTACGGCCCGCGCGCGCTGCGCGCTGAGCTCGTGATCCGCATGCGTCCCGTGGGAGAAGTTCAGCCGCACGCCGTCCATGCCCGCCCCGACGAGCGCGGCGAGCGTCTCCTCGTCGTTCGACGAGGGACCGATGGTCGCGACGATCTTCGTCCGGCGGTCGGGGGGAGGCACGAGGATCAGGCTACCGAGGCGTCCTGAAGGCGGACCAGCCGGGGTACGTCGCCCGGCCGGCGAGCTCCTCCTCGATCCGGAGCAACTGGTTGTACTTCGCGACGCGGTCCGTGCGGGACGGTGCGCCCGTCTTGATCTGTCCCGCGTTCACGGCAACCGCGAGATCGGCGATGGTCGTGTCCTCGGTCTCGCCCGAGCGGTGGGAGATGACCGTCGCGTAGCCCGCGTCGCGCGCCAGCGCGATCACGTCGAGGGTCTCGGTGAGCGTCCCGATCTGGTTCACCTTGACGAGGATCGCGTTGGCCACTCCCTCGTCGATGCCGCGCCGGAGGAAGGTCGGGTTGGTGACGAAGATGTCGTCGCCGACGAGCTGGAGGCGGTCGCCGAGCGCCTCGGTGAGGGCGCGCCAGTCCGACCACGCGTTCTCGTCGAGCCCGTCCTCGATGGAGACGATCGGGAAGCGGTCCGCGAGGTCGCGGTAGAAGTCCGTCATCTCGCCCGGCGCGAGCGTCCTTCCCTCGCCGGGAAGGTGGTAGGCCCCGTCGCGGAACACCTCGCTCGCGGCCGGGTCGAGCGCGATCGCGACGTGCTCGCGATGTCCGGCCCGCTCCGCTGCCTCGACAACCGCCTCGATCGCCGCGGCCGTGGACTCGAGGTCCGGTGCGAAGCCCCCCTCGTCGCCGACGCCGGTCGCGAGTCCACGTTCGTGCAGCACCGCCCGCAGCGCGTGGAAGACCTCGGCGCCGATCCGAAGGGCCTCCGAGAACGTCTCCGCTCCGGCGGGCACGACCATGAACTCCTGCAGGTCGAGCCGGTTCTGGGCGTGCGCTCCACCGTTCACGACGTTCATGAGCGGGACGGGGAGCGTGTGCGCAGCCTCGCCGCCGAGCCAGCGGTAGAGCGGGAGGCCGGCATCGGCCGCGGCCGCCTTCGCCGCGGCGAGCGAGCACCCCAGGATCGCATTTGCGCCGAGCCTGCTCTTCGTCGGCGTGCCGTCGAGCTCGACGAGCGCCTCGTCGAGCGCACGCTGATCGTCGGCGTCGAGCCCGACGACCGCGTCCGCGATCTCGCCGTCGACGCTCGCCACCGCCTGCAGCACGCCTTTCCCGAGGTAGACGGCCTTGTCGCCATCGCGGAGCTCGACCGCCTCGTGCTCGCCGGTCGACGCCCCGGAGGGAACCGCGGCCCGTCCGAATGCCCCCGACTCGAGCCGGACGTCGACCTCGACGGTCGGATTGCCGCGCGAGTCGAGGAGCTGGCGCCCGTGAACAGACCCAATCGCGGTCACGCCAGCGACTCTTTCGCACGCTCGTAGTAGGCGTCCTGGGCCTCGAGGTCGAGCGCCTTCCAGTCCTCGCCCGAGGCGTCCGCGAGCTCCGCCGCCACCTCGACGCGCCGCTGGAATCGCCTTGTCGTCGATCGGAGCGCGAGCTCGGGATCGACGTTCAGCCGCCGCGCCACATTCACGACCGTGAAGAGAAGGTCGCCGACTTCGTGAGCGGTCGGGGCGTCCGGCTCGGTCTCGGGAGCCGGGACGCCCGCCTGGGAGATCGCCTCCTCGAGCTCCTCCAGCTCCTCGTGCACCTTCGCCAGCGGGCCTTCGAGGTCGGGCCAGTCGTAGCCGACGGTCGCCGCCCGCCGCTGTACCTTGCGCGCCTGCAGGAGCGCGGGAAGCGCCTCGGGCACGTCGTGGAAGATCCCCTCGCGCCCCTCCTGCTCGGTCTTGAGCGCCTCCCAGCGCTCTTTGACACGCCCCGCGGTGTGGGCCTCAGCGTCGCCGAAGACGTGCGGATGGCGCCGCACGAGCTTCACGTGCACCTCACGCGCGACCGCTTCGAGATCTCCCTCGCCGCGCTCGTCGAGCAGCAACGCCAGGAAGTAGACCTGGAACAGGAGATCTCCGAGCTCGCCCCGGAGCGCCCGGGTGTCGCCGGCGAGCGCCGCGTCGGCGACCTCGTATGCCTCCTCGACCGTGTGCGGCACGATCGTGCGCTCAGTCTGCTCCCGGTCCCACGGGCACTCGCGCCGCAGCTTCAGGGTCAGCTCCTGGAGGTCGAGAAGCGCCTCCGCCAGACCCATGGAGAAGAGCCTACTGGGTCGTGGTATCTGTCGGAGCCTCGGGGAGCTCGGGCGGCTCGTACCCGGCCGCGTAGCTCACCTTGCCCTCGTAGTCCTTCTTCAGGTCCTCGACCCACTTCTGCATCTCGTCGTTCCGCCGCTGCTGCAGGAGCGTCGCCCGGATCGATGCCTTCACCTTGTCGAGGGGTGTCCTCGTCGCCTCATGGACGTCGGAGAGTGCCTGAATGACGTGGTAGCCGTAGCTCGTCTTCACAGGCTTCGAGAGCTCGCCCGTCTTCAGCTCGAACGAGACCTTGTCGAACTCCGGAACCGTCTGACCGCGCGAGATCGTCAGCTTGCCGCCCGTGTCCTTGCTCCCCGGGTCGGCCGAGTCCTGCTTCGCAAGCTTGGCGAAGTCGGCGCCGGACTTGAGCTGCGCGTAGACCTGGTCGGCCTTCGCCTTGCTCGCCGCGTAGTCGACGTTGCCGTCCTTGTCCTTCACCGCGACGAGGATGTGCCGGACGTCGCGCGACTCGGGCGTGCCGTACTGCGACTGGTTCGCGTTGTAGTACTGGAAGACGTCCGCGTCGGTGACCTTCACGTCCTTCGTGACGGCCTTGAAGATCTTCTGCGTGAGCGCCGAGACCGCGAGCGCGTTGGCCCGGTAGTCCTCGGACGTGAAGCCCGCGTTCTTCAGCGCCTTCTCGTAGTCCGCGCGCTTGCCGTCGAACTTCTCCTTGATCGTCTGCTGCTCGACCCTGTCGATGTCCTTGTCGGTCACCTTCACACCGAGCCCGTCCGCCGCCTGCCGGAACTCGGCGAGCTCGACGAGGTACGCGACGTACTGCTGCTGGAGGCTCTGGTACTCGGGCGTCCCCACCTTCGGGAAGGCCTGGTTCTGCGACTTGTAGCCCCGCTTGGCCTGCGCGACGAGCTTGTCCAGCTGGGCCTTCGAGATCTCGGTGCCGTCGACGTTCGCGACGTCGCCTGCAGAGACGCTGTCGGAGCCGCCCCCACACGCGGACGCGGCGAGAGCGACGGTCGCGAGCAGGAGCCCGAAGGTGAGCCGAAGGGGGGCCATCAGAGCTCGTCCCTTATAGCCGAGAGGGTGTTAGGCCCAGGTTGTGGACTGGTGAGGGGCAGTGCGGTCATTGACCTCGGGACCAAGAGAAAGGCCGCAGCTATGCGGCCACGCGGGCCTGGACAATAGCATCGGGCAACTCGAGAGCATCCCGCAGGCTCTCGACGCGGAGGGAGACCTCGCGCTTCTGCGTCGAGTAGATGAGCGTCGGGGCTACGGCTACCAGGGCACGTACCTCGACGGAGCCGAGCGCCAACGGGCCCACGGTCACGCGTCCCCCGCGAAACACGAGGTAGTCGGCGCCAAGACGGGCCAGTTTGAGCTTCGCCTCCTGGATCGCGAACAGGTTCTCGACCGGTTCCGGCAGTGGGCCGTAGCGATCCTCGGTCGCGGAGACGAGCTCGCGCAGCTCGTCCTCGTCCTCGGCCAGCGCGATGCGGCGATGGAGGTCGATCTTGAGCGCCTCCGCGGCGACGTACGCCGCCGGGACGAACGCGTCCACGCGGGCATCTACGCGCACCGGACGCGCCGCGGTTCTCCGCCGGCCCATGAGCTCCGCGACGGCCTCGTCGAGCATCTCCACGTAGAGCTCGAAGCCGAGCGCTGCGACGTGGCCCGACTGCTCGGGTCCGAGCAGGTCGCCGGCGCCGCGGATCTCGAGGTCACGCATCGCGATCTGGAAGCCCGAGCCCAGCTCGGTGTGGTCGGCGAGCGTGGAGAGCCGCGCTCGCGCCTCGGGGGTGAGCTCCGACGCATCGGGATAGAAGAGGTACGCGTATGCGAGGACGTCGGAGCGTCCCACGCGGCCGCGGATCTGGTACAGCTGGGCGAGCCCGAGGGCGTCCGCGCGCTCGACGATCAGCGTGTTGGCCTGCGGGATGTCGATGCCCGACTCGATGATCGTTGTCGAGATCAGGACATCGGCGTCGCCGGCGAGGAAGGAGTGCATGCGATCCTCGAGCTCCTTCTCCGACATCTGCCCGTGTGCCACGAGGAAGCGCAGCCCGGGGCACAGCTCCTCGAGCTTCTGGCGCGCCTCGTCGATCGTCTCGACCCGGTTGTGCAGGTAGAACGCCTGCCCGCCGCGCGCCTGCTCGCGCTCGAGCGCCATCTTGATCAGCTCTTCGTCGTACTCCCCGACCGTGGTCCGGACGGGGCGGCGACCGATCGGCGGGGTCTCGATGATCGAGATGTCGCGGAGGCCGGAGAGCGACATGTGCAGGGTGCGCGGGATCGGCGTGGCCGAGAGCGCGAGGACGTCGACCTCGAGCCGGAGCGAGCGTAGGAGCTCCTTCTGGGCGACGCCGAAGCGCTGCTCCTCGTCGAGGATGACGAGCCCCAGGTTCTTCGGGATGACGTCCCGGGAGAGGACGCGGTGCGTCCCGACGAGCACGTCTACCTTTCCCGCCTCGAACTCCTCGAGGATCCGCTTCTGGTCGGCTCGGCTCCGGAAGCGCGACACCATCTCCACCTGCACGGGGAAGTCGCGGAAGCGGTCGCGGAAGGTATTCCAGTGCTGCTCGGCGAGGATCGTGGTCGGGCAGAGGACGAGCGCTTGGCGTCCATTCAGGGCGACCGCGAACGCCGCCCGGACGGCGACCTCGGTCTTCCCGAAGCCGACGTCGCCGCAGACGAGACGGTCCATCGGGCGATCCGACTCGAGATCCTCCTTGACCGCCTCGATCGCCTGGAGCTGGTCGTCCGTCTCGCGATACGGGAACGAGCTCTCGAGCCGTTCGAACCAGTCGCTCGTGAGATCGAAGGACTGGCCGGGCGCCTGGCGGCGTTGCGCGTACAGCGCGAGCAGCTCGCCCGCGAGCTCGCGCACCGACGCCCTCGCGCGGCTCTTGAGGTTCTGCCACGCCTTCCCGCCGAGCTTGGAGAGCGCGGGAGCCTTCGCGTCTGCGCCGATGTAGCGCGACACCTTGCCGATCTGCTCGTGCGGGACGTACAGCCGGTCCTCTCCCCTGAACGCGAGCAAGAGGTAGTCGCGCGTCACGCCCGCGACGTCTTTCGTCTCGAAGCCGAGGAGCCGGCCGACGCCGTGGTCCTCGTGCACGACGTAGTCGCCGACCCGCAGGTCGGCGAAGGACTGGAGCGCGCGTCCCAGCCGCGCGTCAGCACGCGGCGGGCGTTTGCGGAAGACCTGCGTGTCAGGAAGGAGGGCGAGCCCGAGGTCGCGCCAGACGAACCCGCGTCGAGCCGGGCTGACGATGAACGCGAGCGAGGGTTCGGCCGCGAGCTCGGCGGTGCCCTCCCGAACGCTTGCCTCGACCCGGCGCAGGAGCCGCTGCGTACGGAGCGCCTCACCCTGGTGTGGGAAGGTCACGAGCACGCGACGTCCCTGACGCACCATCGCCGCGAGCTCGTTCTCGGCCTCCGCGAGACCGCGTGCCGCGATCGCGGGGCGCAGCGCCTCGAACACGTGCGGCTGTGAGCGCGGGAGTGCGTCCAGGCGCGCGGAGCCCTCGACCGACGGCGGGACGAGTCCCTCGTCCTCCCACACCTTGGCGACGTCGTCGAGCTGCCACACGAGGTCGGGGTCGCGGTCGAAGAGCGGGGTGAGCTCCGGCGGCCTCTCGTCGTCCGCGCCGAGCGCGGCATCCGGCGTCCGCTCGCGGGCGGGGAAGACAATGGCGTCGTCGACGGCGTGGAGGGCACGCTGCGTGAACGGCGAGAACGCGCGGATCTGCTCGACCTCGTCCCCGAAGAACTCGATCCGCAGCGGCTCGCGACCCGTGCTCGGGAACACGTCGACGAGACCACCGCGCACGGCAGTCTGGCCGCGCTCCTCGACGCGCTCGACCCGCTCGTAACCGGCGAGCGCGAGGGCCTCGACGAGGTCGTCGAGGCCCGTGCCGTCCGCTCGGCTCAGGCGAACAGGGTCTGGCCGCTTGTCCACGGGTGGCATACCCTCGGCGAGGGCACGCGCGGACACGCAGACGAGGCCGCAGTGTGCCAGCACGTCGAGGGCGCGGGCACGCTCGCCCACGAGGTGCGCAGGCGGCTCGAGGCCGGATCCGGCGTGCACCCCGCGGCTCGGGAGGAGCGCGACCGAGGCCGGGTCGACGTACCAACCGATGCTCTCGGCCACGTCGCGCGCTTCCTCGTCCTCGGCGATGAGGCAGAGGAGCGGACGACCGAGCTCGCGGTGGAGCGCTGCGAGCAGGAGCGGGAGTGCCGGTTCCGACACGCGCGCATTCGCCGGGAAGTCGTCGGCGAAGGCGCGAAACCGCTCGCTGCTCGCGAGCGCGTCGACCAGGCCGGAGAGCGGTGAGGAGACTGGGTCCATGCGAGTGGCGGGATTCGCGTCCCGCGGGGTGATCGTACCGCTGCCCAGCTCGGTGGCTCCGCGCGGCGGGCGCCATGACCTCCGCCGGGAATACCC
>JBKPLV010000096.1:0-6572 GCA_046731795.1 Actinomycetota bacterium
ACCAGCCGCGCGCGATCGAGGAGATCGCGGCATCGGTCGCCGCCGGGAACCGCTTCCAGACGATCCTCGGCGCGACCGGGACCGGCAAGACGGCCACCATGGCGTGGACGATCGAGAAGCTCCAGCGCCCGGCGCTCGTGATCGCCCACAACAAGACGCTCGCCGCGCAGCTCTGCAACGAGTTCCGCGAGTTCTTCCCGGAGAACGCAGTCGAGTACTTCGTCTCGTACTACGACTACTACCAGCCCGAGGCGTACGTCCCCCAGGCCGATCTCTACATCGAGAAGGACTCGTCCCAGAACGACGACATCGCGCGGCTCCGCCTGTCCGCGACCTCCTCGCTCCTTACGCGGCGTGACGTCGTCGTCGTGGCGTCGGTCTCGTGCATCTACGGCATCGGCTCGCCCGAGGAGTGGCGCGAGCGGGTGCTCATCCTCGACGTGGGGGAGAGTCACGACCGCGACCTGGTGCTGCAGAAGCTCATCGACAGCCAGTACGTGCGCAACGACACCGTCCTCGGCCGCGGCCGCTTCCGCGTGAAGGGCGACCTCGTCGAGATCCAGCCGGCCAACGTGGAGACGGCGTACCGCGTCTCGTTCTTCGGAGACGAGGTCGAGCAGATCACGCACTTCGACCCGCTGACGGGCGAGGTCTACTCGCACCTCGACAACCTCGTGATCTGGCCTGCGACCGAGTACGTGACCTCGCGGCCGACAATCGAGCGCGCCATCGACGACCTCCGTGCGGAGCTCGAGCAGCAGGTCGCGAAGTTCGAGCACGAGGGGCGGATGCTCGAGGCCCACCGGATTCGCCAGCGCACCGAGTACGACCTCGAGATGATGAAGGAGCTCGGCTTCTGCAACGGGATCGAGAACTACTCGCGGGCGCTGGAAGGACGGCCCGTCGGCTCGCATCCGTTCACGCTCATCGACTACTTCCCGGACGACTTCGTGTGCTTCGTGGACGAGTCGCACCAGACCGTCCCGCAGCTGGGCGGCATGTACGAGGGCGACCGCTCCCGGAAGCAGACGTTGATCGACTTCGGCTTCCGCCTTCCCTCCGCGCTCGACAACCGGCCGCTCCGCTTCGACGAGTTCCTCGGGAAGGTGAAGCAGCTCGTCTTCGTGTCCGCGACGCCTGGCCCATTCGAGCTGTCGCGCTCGAAGGTCATCGCCGAGCAGCTGATCCGCCCGACCGGCATCGTCGACCCGGAAGTCGAGCTGCGTCCGACCCGGAATCAGATCGACGACCTCCTGAACGAGATCCGGCACCGGGAGGAGGCCGGCGAGCGCGTGCTCGTCACGACGCTGACGAAGAAGATGGCCGAGGACCTCACCGACTACCTGCTCGAGGCGGGGGTCCGGGCGCGCTACCTCCACTCCGAGATCGACACGCTCGACCGTATCGCGATCATCCGCGAGCTGCGCCTGGGCGATTTCGACGTCCTCGTCGGAGTGAATCTCCTGCGCGAGGGTCTCGACCTGCCGGAAGTGTCGCTCGTGGCCGTGCTAGACGCGGACAAGGAGGGCTTCCTGCGCGGAAAGACGGCGCTCATCCAGACTACCGGCCGCGCCGCGCGCAACACGGCCGGAAAGGTGCTCCTGTACGCCGACAAGCGCACCGAGGCGATCGTCGGCGCGATGGAGGAGACGAACCGTCGGCGCGCCTACCAGGTGGCCTACAACGAGGAGCACGGGATCACGCCCGAGACGATCGTCAAGGGCGTCTCGGACATCTCCGAGCTCCTCTCGCTCGAGTCGCCGACCGTCCCGTCCTCGCGGCGCCGGCGTGGCAAGGCCGAGGTGGAGGGCATGTCGAGCGAGGAGCTCGAGAAGCTCGTCATCACGCTCGAGGAGGAGATGTACCTCGCGGCGGAGGAGCTCCGTTTCGAGTATGCGGCGAAGCTCCGCGACGAGATCAAGGAGCTGCGCCGCGAGCTGGAGGCGATCGCCGTCACGTAGCGAGTTCGGTCTCCGGCCATGCCGCTACGGTGGTGCGCGTGACGCGCGCCTACCGGCGAGAGTGGCTCGTCGTAATCCTCGTCTGGGCCTCGGCGCTCTCGTTCTTCCACGAGGTGGGGCCGCAGGACATCACCCGCCTCGCGCAGACCGAGGCGATCGCACTGGACGGGTCGCTCCGCATCGACCGCTGGCAGGACCAGACGGTCGACAAGGCCATCTACCGCGGTCACTACTACTCCGACAAGGCCCCGGGAATGTCGTTCCTCGCGCTTCCGTCGTTCGTCGTCCTCCGGTCGGTCGGCGTCCTCCGCGAAGCGAACGTCGCGCCTGGAATCTGGAGGGACCGGAGCGACCTCTGGACCCTTCGCGCCCTGGCCGGAGGGCTCGGCTTTCTTGCGCTGGTGCTGCTCGTCGGCCGCGTTGCCGAGGGGGTCGAGACGGGCACCGGGGCAATCACGGCCGCGTCCCTCGGGCTCGGCACGCTCGCCGCGCCGCTCGCGGGGACGATGTTCGGCCACCTCGTGGCGGCGGCATTCGGCTTCGGCGCGTTCGTGGCCGCGTGGTCCGGGCTCCGCGCGACGACACGACGAGATCTGCGATTCGCGGCTGCCGGCCTATGCGCGGGCCTGGCGGTCCTCACCGAGTACCAGAGCGTCTTCATCGCTGCCGCGATCCTCGTCTATGTCGCGCTCAGGACGCTTCGCGGCGCGGCGCTTTTTGCTGCGGCGGCCGTGCCGAGCGCCATCGCGCTGGGGGCGTACAACGCCGTCGCGTTCGACTCGCCGTTCCACCTTTCGTACCGCTACGTCGCCTCGAACTTCGCCAGCGAGCAGGCCAAGGGGTTCTTCGGCATCGGCGTGCCCGACCTGGGACGACTCCGGCAGGTGCTCTTCGACCTGGACGGGCTGCTTCCGAGATCCCCGGTGCTCGTCCTCTCGGCGGTCGGACTTTGGTTCCTCTGGAGGAAAGGCTTCCGCGCCGAGGCCGTGCTCTGCGCTGTCATCACGCTCGCCTTCCTGGCGTTGAACACCGGCTACTACGACGTCCTCGGAGGTGGGTCGCCGGGGCCTCGCTTCTTCGTCCCGGCGCTTCCTTTCCTCGGAGTCGGCCTCGCGTGCTCGTTCGGGAGATGGCCGCGGCTCACCTTGGCCGTCGCCGTGCTCTCCGTCGGCCTGATGACCTACCGGAGCGGGACGTGGTTCTACCCCGACGAGGGGCGGTTCCTCACGATCTGGTCGCTGTTGGGCGCGCCGGTCGACGCCGGCGCCGCCTTTGCGGTGCTGCTCGCGTTGGGCGCGGTGGCCCTCGGCGCCTGGAACCTGTTCCAGGCTGTTCCCGGGTCCATGCCCCGGCTGCGCGCCTCGGTCACGCGGCCCGCTCAGCCGGCTGACGACGCGTAGATGCCGACGTTCCTGCTGGTCCTCGGCACCGCCGGGGTCGCGCTGTCAGCCGCATTGGTCGCCGCGTGCTTGAGGCTCTCGGGCCTCGTCGCGTTCGTGCTCGCGGTCTACCTCCTCGCGACGGCTGAGATCGTCGTCCTCTCGTTCGCGCTCTCGCTCGGGTCGTGGCTCACCCGTGCGGCGCTGCTCGCCGGGATCGCGGTCGGGCTCGTCGGCGCCATGGCGGCGTGGTTGTCTATTGGCCGTCCGCGTCCGCCCGTTTCCGCGGACCTGCGCGCAGTCGTCGGCGAGGTGCTGTCCGACCGGATCCTGGTCGTCCTCCTCGCGCTCGTCGCGCTCGTGTACGCGTACGTCCTGATCGTGGCGCTGACGGTGCCGCAGTCGGTCGTCGACACGCTCGTCTACCACCTCCCGCGGGCGGCGCTGTGGAAGCAGCAGCACGCGGTCGCGTACGTCGCGAACTCGCCGGAGGAGCCGATCAACGCTCATCCGCCGAACGCGGAAATCGAGAGCATGGCCTCGATGATCCTCAGCGGCGGGGATCGCTACGTCGCGCTCGCGCAGCTGTTCGCGGTCTCGGTCACCGCGGTCGGCATCTTCGGGATCGCGCGCCGCCTGCGCTTCGACCGCCGCGCCGCTGGCTTCGGAGCTGCTCTCTACCCGACGTTCACGGTCGTGGTCCTGCAGGCTTCGACGGCGCTCAACGACCTCGTGGTCGCCGCGCTGCTCGTCTGCGCGGCGTACTTCGTGGCTGGACGTGCAGCCCGTATGGAGCTCGCGCTCTTCGCCCTTGCGCTTGCGGCGGCGCTCGGGACGAAGCTTTCGACGCTCTTCGCCGTACCGGTGCTGGCGGTGTTCGCGGCGGCGAGCCAGCCGCGGCGCCGCTGGTTGAGCGTGGCCGTCGCGGGCGCGGCCGGCCTGGCCGCGGGGTCGTACTGGTACCTGGTCAATCTCTCCGAGACGGGGAAGCTCGACGGCGGGCTCGCAGAGGCGTTTCCTCAGGGCGGCGACGGGACGGTCACGGGGACGCTCGACGTGATGCGGCGCCTCGCAGCCGACCTGCTGGAGGTGTCCGCCGGAGAAGGGCAGGGTCGCTTCCTCCGGTCGTTCTGGATCGGGCTCGCGTTCGCCGCGGTCGTCCTCGCCTGCGCGGCGATCGCGTGGGCGAGGGGTCGCCGCCGCCTGGGCGGCGGGCTCGTCGCGCTCGGTGCCTTCGCGCTGCTCGCGGCGCCGACGGTCGTAGTCTGGTCGGAGCTGGGCGTGCGTGGCGTCCAACGAGTTGCGGCGAGGGCGGGGGCCGGATCCGGATACGCAGGGCCACGCCTTCCGGACGACTTCCTGGAATCGCCGATGCACTCGGCGTACGGGCTCGCGTTCGTCTTGCTGTTCTTCGGCGCCGGGATCCTCGTCGGTGTCGGAGTCGTCCGCGGCGCGGTGCCGCGAGCTGCGCTGGCCGCTCTCGCGGGTGTGCCTCTCTTCCTCGTCCTGTTCGCCATTCCGTTCCAGTACGACCCGCAGCGCATGCGGTTCTTCGCCTTCGTCGCGGCGCTCGCGGCGTCGACGTTCGGCAGTGCGCTCCGCGTACGGGCGCTCGCGTGGTCCGCACTTGGCCTTACGGCAGTGACCCTGGCCGTCCTCGTCGCCTACTTCGTCCCGCGGCCGGCCGGCGTCACGGTGCTTGCCGGCGGCGATTCGGATCGAGGCGCCCGATGGTTCGTGCAGGGTGACAGCGGCCATTGGAGCGCCGATCCGGAGGCGTTCCGGTTCCTCCAGGAGCGAGTGCCGCTCGGCTCCACGCTGGCGCTCGCCGTCGTGCGCGACACCTACGTCTATCCGGCCTGGAACGCGAGCCTTGAGCAGCGTGTCATCTTCGTGCCGAAGGATGGACCCGTTCCGCCTCAAGCCGACTGGCTTCTGGTCGGCCCGAGGGACGACTACGACACCACCGGCCTTTCGGCGCCCGCTCTCGAGACGCCGAAGGGGTGGCGCATCTATCGGCTCGGAGACACGAGGTGACGCCTCTGGCGGTCGCATCGCTACGCTCCGGCTATGTGCAGAAACATCAGAACGCTCCACAACTTCGAGCCGCAGGCGACCCCGGACGAGGTGAACGCCGCCGCGCTTCAGTACGTGCGCAAGGTCAGTGGTTCCACGAAGCCCTCGAAGGCGAATGAAGCTGTGTTTGCCCGTGCCGTCGCCGAGGTCGCCGCTGCCACGAACCGCCTGCTCGCGGAGCTCGTGACGACGGCGCCGCCGCGTGACCGGGAGGTCGAGGCCGCCCGGGCCCGAGCTCGCGCCGAGAAGCGCTTCGGCCGCGCCGCATAGCTAACGTCGCGCCGTCGCAGTCCCGATACGTTCGGGGTGAGCGACCGCACCGTGCCCGCGACGACGGGCGTCGTGAAATCCCTGTCCGATGCGGCCGAGGTAGCCGCCTCGCGGGAGCGAGCCCGCGATCCGCTGCTCGGTCGCGAGCGCGTCGCCACGTACGCCCTGGCGACAAGCTTTCTCGGCGCCGCTGCAGCGTGCGCGCTCTTCCTTCCCTCCACCTCCGAGCCGTCGATCTGGGTCGTTGCGCTCTTCGTTGCCTGCTACGCGGTCGTGTCCGGGGTCGAGTTCGAGATCGGGCCCGGCGCGGCGGTTCCCACCGAGCTCGTCCTCGTCCCGATGTTGTTCGCGCTGCCTGCGGGTCTGACTCCGACGCTCGTTGCGAGCGGGCTCGTGCTCGCAGGGCTCCTGGAGCGCGTGCGCGCACGGCGCCACGGCGAACGCATTGCCGTCCTGCTCTGCTCGTCGTGGCACAGCGTCGGTCCGGCAGTGGTGATCGCGCTGCTCGCGTCCGGCTCCCCGGCGTGGCAGAACCTGCCGGTCTACGTCCTGGCGTTCGCCGCCCAGCTGGCGTGCGATGCGGCAGCCGTCGTGATCCGGCATACGCTCGGGCGCGGCGCCTCGCCACGTGCTCTCGTCCGCCCTCTCGCGTGGGTTGCGTTGGTCGACATGTGCCTGGCGCCGATCGCGCTCGTCGCCGCATTCGCAATCGCCTCGGTGCCGATCGCCATCGTCTGCGTTCTCCCAATCGTCGGCGTCTTCTCTCTGCTCGGCGCCGAGCGAAGGCGACGTCTCGACGACGGCATCGAGCTCGGGCGCGTCGTCGACGGCGAGCGTCGCGCGGCCCGAGCCGATCCGCTCACCGGAGTCGGCAACCGCCTCGCGT
>JBKPLV010000097.1:0-18753 GCA_046731795.1 Actinomycetota bacterium
GGTGGAGACGGGGGTTGCCGACGAGGCAGGCGTCGCCGCTCCGTCGGCCGACGGGCTGACGCGCGTCGAGTCTCCCATGGTCGGCGTTTTCTACCGCGCGCCGAATCCAGGCGCGCCTGCGTTCGTGGACGTCGGCGACACTGTGGTGCCCGGCCAGGTCCTCTGCATCCTCGAGGCGATGAAGCTTTTCAACGAGCTGAAGGCCGAGAGCGCGGGCATCGTGCACTCGATCCACGCCGAGAACGGGCAGGCGGTCGAGTTCGGCGAGCTCCTGTTCGAGCTCGCGCCCGTCGTCGCTCCGCCCGCCGTCTAGCGCGCCGTGTTCGACCGCGTCCTCGTCGCGAATCGGGGCGAGATCGCCGTGCGCGTGATCCGCGCGCTCCACGAGCTCGGGCTCGAGGCGGTGGCCGTCTACTCGACCGCCGACCGCGATGCGCTGCACGTGGAGCTCGCCGACCAGGCGGTCTGCATCGGCCCTCCTGCGGCGTCCGCGAGCTACCTCTCCATCTCGAACGTCGTCGCGGCGGCCGAGATCTCGGGCTGTGACGCAGTCCATCCCGGCTATGGGTTCCTCGCCGAGAACGCGGCATTCGTGCGCGCGTGCGCGGACAACGACCTCGTCTTCATCGGCCCTCCGTCCGACGTCGTCGAGCTGATGGGCGACAAGGTGCAGGCGAAGGAGGCGATGCGCGCGGCCGGCGTGCCGCTCGTCCCGGGGCCGAACGGCGCGGTCGGGCTCGCCGAAGCGCGAAGCGCCGCGGCCGACGCCGGCTTCCCGGTGCTGCTGAAGGCCTCGGCGGGAGGAGGGGGCAAGGGCATGCGGCGCGTCTCATCCGAGGACGAGCTCGAGCACGCGTTCGGCGCCGCCAGCGCCGAGGCGGACGCGGCCTTCGGCGACGGGACCCTCTACGTCGAGAAGCTCGTGGTGCCGGCCCGCCACGTCGAGATCCAGGTGCTGTGCGACGCCGCGGGCGGCGTCCTTACCCTGGGAGAGCGCGAGTGCTCGATCCAGCGGCGGCACCAGAAGCTCGTCGAGGAGTCCCCCTCGACCGCCCTCGACGCCAAGACGCGTGAGGCGATGGAGTCGACTGTCGCCGCCGCATGCGAGTCGATCGGGTACCGGAACGCGGGGACGTTCGAGTTCCTCGTCGGCCCGGACGGCTCCTTCTACTTCATCGAGGTCAACTGCCGCCTCCAGGTCGAGCACCCGGTCACCGAGCTCGTCACCGGGATCGACATCGTCCGCGAGCAGGTCCGCATTGCAGCCGGCGAGCACCTCGCGGCCACCGGGCGGGCCACGCGGAACGGTCATGCGCTCGAGATCCGCATCAACGCGGAGGACCCGGCACGTGGGTTCCTGCCCGCGCCGGGCACGATCACGCGCTTCGTGCCGCCCCTCGGGCCGGGCGTGCGGGTCGACACGGCCGTCGCCTCGGGAAGCGAGATCCCGCCGTACTACGACTCGCTCATCGCGAAAGTGATCGTCCGCGACGACACCCGCGACGCCGCGATCATGCGCGCCGAGCGCGCGCTGCGCGAGCTCGTGGTCGAAGGCATCCCGACGACGCGCGACCTCGCGCTCGACGTGCTCGGCTCGCGCGAGTTTCGGAGCGGGGACTACTCGACCTCGACGGTAACGGAGCTCGAGCACCGACTGCCGTCCCTCACCTCCGCATGAAGCGGCCGACGAGCCGGAAGTCGGCGCGTCGCCAGGCGCTGTTCCTCCTCTACCAGTGGGACCTCACGGGTCAGGAGCTCGCGTCCCTGTTCGAGGGCGAGCCCGACGACTTCGCGTCCGCGCTCGCCGAGGCGGTGTCGGCGAGAGCGCCCGCGCTCGACGCGAGGGTGACCGCGGCCTCGCCCGACTGGCCGGCGGACCGGCTCGGCACGCTCGAGCGCAATATCCTGCGCATCGGCGTGTACGAGCTGGAGGAGGAGACGGTGCCGCGCGAGGTCGCGATCAACGAGGCGGTGGTGCTCGCGAAGCGCTACGCGACCGAGGACGCGGCGCGACTCGTCAACGGCATCCTCGGCCGGGTGGCGCGCGAGGAGGCGGCATGACCACCGCTCGCCTTCGGCTCGCGGCGGCGGAAACCATGTTTCCCCCGCGAGTCCCCTTCTTCCTGAGAGCGTGGGGAACCTCCCGGGTCCCCACGCCCCTCTCCGCTCGTTGGACAACGGAGGTTGCCCAATGAGCGAGGTGGACGCCGCCCTGGCGAAGGCGGAGGAGCTCCTCGGCACGCTGAACGCGCGGCGCGACGAGCTCGAGCGGCTCGCGGCTGCGGACGACGTCGACGGGGACGCGGCGGTCGACCTCATCGCGGAGCTCGCCGAGCTCGCGCGCCAGATCGAGTCCGAGCTCACACGCGCGCGCACGCTTGCCGATGCGTCCCCCTGACGATCTCCGCGACGCGGTCGAGACGTACCTGCGCTCGCTGACCTTCGCGTCCGAGCTGGGAGGTCTCGACGAAGCGCTCCGCTACTCGCTCGAGTCCGGGGGCAAGCGCGTGCGGCCGGTGCTCTGTCTCGCCGTCGCAGAAGCGAACGGCGCGTCACTCGACCGCGCTCTCCCCGCCGCGGCGGCGCTCGAGCTCGTCCACACCTTCTCCCTCGTGCACGACGACCTGCCGGCCATGGATGACGACGACGAGCGTCGCGGACGCCCGAGCGCACACGTCGCGTTCGGGGAGGGGGTCGCGCTGCTCGCGGGTGACGCGCTGCTGGCGGAGGCGCTGAGGCTTGCCGTCGAGTACGACTCGGGCGAGGTCGCGCGCGACCTCGCCGACGCGACCCTGGGGATGATCGGCGGGCAGTACCGCGACATCACGGGCGACGACGGCGATCTCCAGGAGCTCCACCGGTTGAAGACGGGCCGCCTCTTCGTGGCTGCCGTCCTCCTCGGGCTCGATGTCGCCGGAGTGCAGCAGAGCGCACGCGAGCCCTGGATCGCTTTCGGCGAGGACATGGGCCTCCTCTTCCAGGTCGTCGACGACCTGCTCGACGGCGACGGGTATGCGGAGCGCCTCGGCGCCGAGGAGACACGGCAGCTCGCCGACGACGTCGCCGCGCGGGCGCGGGCAAAGCTGGACGAGGTCGGAGACGGCACGGAAGTCCTGCGCGAGCTCGTCGACGCGCTCGCCTTTAGAACCGATTGAGGGAGAGACGCCGCGGCATTCCTGAGTACGCTGTGCCGAGCCCCGAACAGACCAGGCCTGCCTGGCGCGCCTTCTCCGCGCACGTGCGCAGACCGCCCTTCTCGTCATGTCCCCGATTCCCCGCAGCCGCATGCCCCTGCTTGCCTTCGCCCTCGCCGTGGTCTCTGTGGCCGTTCCCGCGACGGCGACGCCGAGCACCATCGCGCGATCGAAGCCCGTCACGAGCGAGAACACCCCGCACCTGCGGCCGCTCACGAAGGCGGAGCGCGCCGCGCGCTACGCCGTCGGCGAGGTCGGGACGCCGTATCGCTGGGGTGGTGAGTCTCCCGTCTCCGGCTTCGACTGCTCGGGACTCGTGCGCTGGGCCTACGGGCAGGTCGGGATCGACCTTCCCCACAGCTCGTACGCGCTCTACGGCGAGGGCCGGAGGGTTCCGGAGTCGAGCATGGAGCCCGGCGACCTCCTCTTCTTCGAGGGGCTGGGACACGTCGGCATCTACGTCGGCGACGGCCGCATGGTGCACGCTCCACAGACAGGCCGAGATGTCGAGGTCGTGCGTCTCTCGAGCACGAACTACGGCGCGCGCCTCATCGGCGCGCGCCGTGTCGCTGCCTGACTCGGCGCGACCGTCATGATTGTCCGAGTGGCCATCGGGACGGGCGCCGGCACCTTGCGGGCGAGGTGAAGAAGCGCCTCGACGTGCTCCTCGTCGAGCGCGGGCTCGCCGAGTCCCGCTCGCAGGCGCAGGCGCTCGTCCTCGCCGGCCTCGTTCGCGGCTACGACAAGCCGGGCATGCAGGTCGCGGACGACGCCGTCCTCGACGTCGAGCACCCGCCGCGCTTCGTGTCGCGTGGAGGCGAGAAGCTGCAGAACGCGCTCGACGGGTTGAGCGTGGCCGTGTCCGGGCGCGACTGCGCAGACGTCGGCGCCTCGACCGGAGGGTTCACAGACTGTCTGCTCCAGGCGGGCGCGCGACGGGTCGTGGCGATCGACGTCGGCTACGGCCAGCTGCACCCACGTCTGCGGACGGATCCGCGGGTCACCGTCCTCGAGCGCGTCAACGCGCGGATGCTTCGCGAGCTCCCGTTCGCGCCCGAGCTCGTCGTCTGCGACGTGTCGTTCATCAGCGTCACGAAGGCACTTCCGCCGGTGCTCCGGCTCTCGGTTCCGGACTGGGAGGCGCTCGTGCTCGTGAAGCCCCAGTTCGAAGCGGGGCGGGCCGAGGTGACGAAGGGTGTCGTTCGCGACCCGGCCGTGCAACGAAAGGTGATCGAGGGCGTCATCGAAGCCGCGCGCGATTGGGGTGGGGTGGCAGTCGGCGTCGTAGACTCCGGGCTGCCCGGCCCGAAGGGGAACCGGGAGTTCTTCGTCCATCTTCGACACGGACCCGGCGAACCGAATCCCGATGACTCAGACCGCTGGATCGCCGACGCCGTCGGCTAGGCGCGTCGCGCGGGCAGCCGTGGTGACCCACGGCAAGCCCGGCCAGATCGGCTCGGGCCTCGCCCGTCTGCAGGCGGTCGCGCAGGAGCACGGCGTCGAGCTCGTCCTTTCGCCCGGCGAGGCGGAGAAGCACGGCGTCGACGGCAGCGAGGCGGAGACGGCCGCCGACATCGTCGTCGTCCTCGGCGGCGACGGAACCGTACTCCGCGCGCTCGCGCGCTTTCTCGGCACCGGAGTACCTGTCATCGGCGTGAACTTCGGCCGTGTCGGCTTCCTCAGCTCGATGGCGAGACAAGAGCTCGAGGTGGGGCTCGGGCGGGTCTTCGCCGGCGAGTACGACGTCGTCGAGCTGCCGACGCTGGAACTCGAGCACCCCGACGGCCGGAGCGTCGCCGTCAACGACGCCGTCGTCGCGAGCGCCGCGCTCGGGCGCATGATCGAGCTCGAGCTGGCCGTGGGCGGAGAGGAGCTCGGACGCCAGCCGTGCGACGGGATCATCTGCTCGACCCCCTCGGGATCGACTGCGTACAACCTCTCGAACGGCGGCCCGGTGCTCATGTGGGGCCTCGAGGCGATCGCGCTCACGTACGTCGCGGCGCACTCGCTGCGCGCGCGGCCGCTCGTGATCCCGCCAGGGGCGGACATCATCGTCTGGAACCGCTCGGCCGACATCGAGGCAGGCGTCCTCGTCGACGGCCATCAGGTGGCCACGCTCGGGAAGGCCGAGCGCGCCGTCGTCCGCATCGCCGCCGAGCGCTCGCTGCTCGCGACATTGCCCGAGGCGACCTTCGTCCGCCGCTACCGCCAGAGCTTCGCGTCGTGACCGACGAGCGCATGACGCTGCGGGACGGGCGCACGCTCGCGTGGAAGGAGTACGGACCTGCCGACGGCCGGCCAGTCCTGAACTTCCAGGGCACTCCCGGGTCTCGCAACTCGCGTCATGCCCACGGAGAGGTGTACGAGCGGCTCGGCGTTCGCCTCCTCGTGTTCGATCGCCCCGGCTACGGAGCTTCCAGCCGGTTGCCCGGCCGAGGAGTCGCGGTCGTCGTCGACGATGCCGCCGAGCTGCTCGACCACCTCGGCCTCGAGACCGTGCACGCGATCGGCGGCAGCGGCGGCGGTCCGCACGTCCTGGCGCTCGCGGCGCATCACCCCGAGCGGGTCGAGGCCGTCACCGTCGTCGTGGGGCTCGCGCCGCTCGAGGAAGAGGACCTCGCCGGGCTGATCCAGGTCAATCGCGACGCCTGGTACGCGGCACGGGAAGGGTGGCCGGCGATGTACGACCTCCTGGCACCGATGCGCGAGGAGGTGCTCCACGATCCTCTCGCCGGCTTCAAGGGGCTGATGGAGGCCGCACCGCCGAGTGACAAGGCAGTGATGGAGGACCCGGACTGGCAGCGCGTGCTGGTCCAGAGCGTGACCGAGGCGTTCCGTCCTGGTGCGGAGGGCTGGGTCGACGAGGCGATGGCGCTCAACCTCGCCTGGGACTTCGACGTGGCGGACGTGCGTCGCAGCGTGACCTGGTGGCACGGCGAGGACGACGCGAACGGGCCGATCGGACCCGTTCGCCGGCTGATCGAGCAGATGCGCGACGTGGACCTTCGCGTCTGGACGCACGCCGGCCACCTCGAGCCGTACCACCGCTACGAGGAGATCCTCGGCGAGCTCGTCTCCCGCTGATCCATGCTGCGCAGGCTTCGCATCGAGAACCTCGTCCTCATCCGCGAGGCGGAGCTCTCGTTCGGCGCCGGTCTCAACGCCGTCACGGGCGAGACCGGCGCGGGGAAGACCATCTTCGCGCAGGCGATCGGGCTCCTTCTCGGGGCACGGGCCGACGCGTCTTCCGTCGGCCCGGACGGTGGGGAGGCGTACGTCGAGGCGGAGCTCGACGTCCCCGACGGGTTCTTCGACGAGGACGAGGTCGCGGCGCTCACCGAGCTGCGTCCGGAGGGCGAGGCCGGTCTCGTCCTCGCACGGCGCGTTTTCGGCGACGGCCGCACCCGCGCGTACGCGTGGGGCCGTGCTGTCGCGCGCGAGGACGTGGCGGCCGCCGCCGAGCGGCTCATCGCCATGTCGGGCCAGTTCGAGCAGCGGCGCCTCGCGCGTCCTTCGTTCCAGCTGGACGTGCTCGACGCGTTCTGCGGCCCCGAGCAACTCGAGCATCGCCGAGAGGCTCGCCTCGCGTGGCACGAGCTCCTCGCCGCGCGTCGCCACCAGGAGGAGCTCACCCGGAACGCTGATGCCGTCGCGTTCCGGCTCGCGGAGCTGGAGGCGCTCGTCGAGGCGACGGAGGGGATGGCGCCGGGTGCCGAGCAAGAGCTCCTCGCGCGCCGCGAGCGACTCCGGCACGTCGAGGAGCTCGCGGAGGCGGCCACCTCGGCGGCGGCCGCGATCGCGCCGGACGAGGGCGAGGGCGCGGCGTCGCTGGCCGCGCTCGCCGAGCGCTCGCTCGCCCCGCTGGAGCGCATCGCGCCCGAGCTCGAGGCGAGCGCGGAGGAGCTCCGCGACCTCGCGGTCCGCCTGCGGGAGGTCGGCTCGGACCTGCACCGGTTCGTCGCGACGCTCGAGGCCGAGCCGGGCGCGCTCGAGAGCATCGAGGAACGGTTACAGGCAATCGCGGATCTGAAGCGCCGTTTCTCTGTCGCCTCGTACGACGAGCTGCTCGCGGTCGCGGCGAGCGCCGAGGCCGAGCTCGAGATGTCCGGCGCAGGGGGCGATCCCGTCGAGGCCGCGGCGCGGGCGGTGACCGAAGCGGAGTCGCGGATGGCTGCGCTCGCCGAGGAGCTGCGTGGCACCAGACGGGCCGCCGCAGAGTCTTTCGGGAGCGCCGTCGCGGCAGAGCTGAGCTCGCTGGGCATGGGGGAGGGCGAGTTCCTCGTCGAGCTGCGCGAGCGCGGGCTCGGAGCGAGCGGCTCCGACGAGGCGACCTTCCTCGTCCGCCCGAACTCCGGCCTTCCCTTCGCGCCCGTGGCCGACACGGCCTCGGGCGGCGAGCTGTCGCGTATCGCGCTCGCGCTGGCTGCCGTCGCAGGCGGAGAGACGCTCGTCTTCGACGAGATCGACGCGGGCATCGGCGGCGTCACGGCGCACGCCGTGGCGGCGACGCTCGAGCGGCTCGCCGAGCGCGCTCAGGTGCTGACGATCACGCACCTCCCGCAGATCGCGAGCGTGGCGGAGCGCCATTTCCGCGTCGAGAAGGTCCCCGGAGACCCGACACACACGCGGATCGAGGAGCTCGACGAACTTCTCCGCCGCGAGGAGCTCGAGCGCATGGCCGGTGGCGCTGAGTTCATCGCCACCCTGACGGAGACCTAGTCAGCGCTTCAGCGGCCACCGTGAAGCCCAGCCGCCGGCCGGCGGCTCGAGCCCGACCTCCTCGTCGAAGATCTCGGCGCAGCGCGCGACGCAGACCTGGCAGACGATCACTCCCGACTCGCTTGCGACCACGCGGACGTCGCGGTTGTGTCGGCCGCAGATCGAGCACGTGACGTCGCTGAAGTGCGACGGGTCCTGAGGCACGGCTCGATCGTAGACGGGCGCGTGCTGGTGCCTCGCACGGCTCCGACACCACTGCCTGCTACGGTGAGACCCCGTGGCCAGGTACGTGTTCGTCACGGGTGGAGTGGTCTCCGCGCTGGGGAAGGGCATCGTCGCCGCCTCCCTCGGACGACTCCTCAAGGCCCGCGGCCTCTCCGTCTCGGCCCAGAAGTTCGACCCGTACCTGAACGTCGATCCGGGCACGATGAGCCCGTTCCAGCACGGCGAGGTCTTCGTGACCGAGGACGGCGCCGAGACCGATCTCGACATCGGCCATTACGAGCGCTTCGTCGACGAGAACCTCTCTCGGAACGCGAGCCACACGGCCGGAGCGATCTGGGACTCCGTGCTCCGTCGCGAGCGCAAGGGCGAGTTCCTCGGCGCGACGGTGCAGGTCATCCCGCACATCACCAACGAGATCAAGGCGCGTATCCGGCGCGCGGAGAAGGTCTCGCCGGCGGACGTCGTGATCTCCGAGATCGGCGGGACCGTCGGCGACATCGAGTCGCTTCCGTTCCTGGAGGCGATCAGGCAGTTCCGGCGCGAGGTCGGGCCGGAGAACGTCGTCTACCTGCACGTCACGCTCGTGCCGTTCATCGACGCCGCGGGCGAGCTGAAGACGAAGCCGACCCAGCACTCGGTGAACGAGCTGCGCCGCATCGGCATCCATCCCGACGTCGTCGTCTGCCGCTCCACCGAGCCGCTCTCCGACGACATCCGCGAGAAGATCGCGCTCTTTGCCGACGTCGACCGGGGCGCCGTGATCGGCTGCCCGGACGTCCCTGACGTGTACCTCGTCCCCGAGGTGTTGCAGGCCGAAGGTCTCGACTCGCTCGTCTGCGAGAAGCTCTCGCTGGACGGACCGGCCGCCGACCTCGCGGAGTGGGGAGAGCTCATCGAGCGGACGCGGGAGCTGCGCGAGGACGTCGAGATCGCGCTGGTCGGCAAGTACGTGAAGCTGCACGACGCCTACCTGTCCGTCCACGAAGCGCTGAAGCACGCCGGCGTCCACGCGGGTTGCCGCGTCCATGTCCGCTGGGTGGACGCGGAGAACATGTCCTACGAGGAGGCGGTGCACGAGCTCGAGCAGGCCGACGGCGTGCTCGTTCCGGGTGGGTTCGGCTCGCGCGGCTGGGAGGGGAAGATCCTCGCGTGCCGCGCCGCGCGTGAGCGCGAGATCCCGTACCTGGGCATCTGCCTCGGCATGCACGTCGCCGTCTCGGAGTTCGCCCGCCACGTGTGCGGCATGGACGGCGCGAACTCGACGGAGATGGACCCCGAGACCCCGTACCCGGTGATCGACCTTCTGCCCGAGCAGAAGGAGATCGAGGACCTCGGCGGGACGATGCGGCTCGGAGCCCAGGCGGTCGAGCTCGACGAGGGGACGCGCGCACGCGAGGCGTACGGCGAGCCCGTTGTCCACGAGCGCCACCGGCACCGCTACGAAGTCAACAACGAGCTCCGCCAGCAGATCGTCGCCGGCGGCCTCGTCGTCTCGGGAACGTTCCAGGACGGGCGTCTCGTGGAGATCGTCGAGCTCCCCGACCACCCGTGGTTCGTGGCGAGCCAGTTCCACCCCGAGTTCAAGTCGCGGCCCACACGGCCCGCGCCGCTCTTCCGCGAGTTCGTGGCCGCAGCGCTGGAGCGCGCGCGGTCACGCACAGGCGTGCGCGCGGCCGTCAGCTAGTCCCGGCGTACGAGCACCGCGACCGCGCGGCTCTGCGTTCCGTCGATCGACACCACCCGCGCCGTGACCTGCTTCGGGGGCGGAGCGGCCGCGACGAGGCGCAACCGCGTCACTCCGGACGCCGCGTGCACGGGCTCGTGGATCGTGTACGCCCTCGTCGGGGAGCTGAGGACGAGCTCGCTGGGCGGGCAGTCGCCGTGAACCCGTCCGAGCGTCCAGTGGACGACGACGTCCTGCCCGTGGAGCTCGGCGCTGACTCCGGGAGGAGGCGGGATGATGATCGACGGCACGTCCGCGCCGGTCACCCGCTCGCAGGTCTCTCCGGGCACGGACCGGTACGCGGTCGGAGCGGGCGTCGCCGAGTCGTTGGCGACGATCGGATACTGAGCGCCGAACGGTCGAGACGGAGCCGTCGCCGGCGATGGCAGGCCGACTGGCCCGCGCGCGCGCATGCTCAAGCGGAGCACGCCGTTGCAGGCGCTGACGACGAGATAGCCGGGGCCCTGGCCATAGGTGCGCTCGCAGGCCGTCGGGGCCGTCTCGAGCCAGCCGTAGAGCCTGCGCTCATAGAGTCGGAGCACCTTTCCGGGCTTCGTCCCGGCGGGAAGTCGATACGTGCGATACGTCGTGTAGTACGTCGCCGGGCCGGTTTCCTCCGGACAGCCGTTGCCGTCGCGCTGGCCGATCGAGTGCTCCTCGACGAACACGGCTTTCGGAAACACACCGGCCTGCTTCAGGATCCTCCGGTTCGCTGCGACAGACGACGCCTTGTCCGCGCCGCCGCCGTCCGAGAAGCAGCGCGCGAAGAACGCACTGATCGTCGCCTTCCGCCAGGCGGCAACCTCCGGGCTAACCGGCTCGTCGAACGGCGGCAGTCGCGCGATCAGTTCCCGGTAGTTCCGCGGCAGGCTCGTTCTAGCGTCGGGAGCCGGCTGGTTCGCGGTCCGGGGTGACTTCGTCGGGGGAGCGGCCTCGTCCGAACCGTTGCAGCCGGCAGCCAGCAGCGCGCAAACCGCGAGGACGAGCAGGCGCGTCACGGCACGCTCTCCCTCACGCGAGCTCGAGGACGACCCCCTCGCGTGCGCCGAGCTCGAGCGTCTCGGCGATCGCGTCTCCGTCCCGTGCCCGATTCGTCGACAGTGCGATCACTCCCTCGACATGGTGCACCTCCGCCGGCTCCCGGCCTAGGTTGAGAGCGACGAGGATGCTCTCGCCACGACGCCATGCCCACGTGCCCGGGGGCGAGCGGAGCTCCGTGTAGGCGCCGGAGCGAAGGTCGCGCAGCCGCTTGCGCAGCGCGACGAGATCGCGGGTGAAATGCAGGGTCGACTGCGGGTCGGTGCGCTGGTCGGCGACGTTGCGGCTCGTGTCGGAGAGCGGCAGCCAGGGATCGGACCATCCGCCCTCCGATGTCCACGGCATCGGCGTGCGACCCGGATCACGCGACGGCTCGGCGACGTCGCGGACTCGATCCTCCGGGACGTCGCCCGACGTGAGCGCGAGCTCGTCGCCGTAGTAGAGGCACGGCGTCCCGCGGAGTCCCAGCAGCAGGAGGAGCGCGCAGCGCGTAAGCGACTCGTCGCCGCCCGCCCAGCGGCTCGCAAGTCGGCCCTTGTCGTGGTTCGAGCCGGTCCAGCACGGCCACGCGTGCGCGGGGAGCGCCGCCTCGACCTCCGCCACGACCCTGCGCATCTCGTCGGCCTCGAGGTCGGCGTGAGTGAGCGTGAAGGCGAACGCGAGATCGAGCTCGTCGCCGGATCCGAAGTACGTCACCCACTGCTCGACGTCGAGCGAATACGCCTCGCCGAGCAGGAGTCGCGCCGGGTCGTACGACTCGGCGAGCGTCCTCCACGCGCGCAGGATCTCGTGGGTCTCGGGCCGGAACATCGAGTACGTCCGGCGCAGGCCTCCACTCCCCGGCAGAACCGGATCGTCGCGGAGGTCCGCGTCCTTCACGAGCGCGTGCGCGACGTCGATCCGGAAGCCGGCGACGCCGCGATCGAACCAGAAGCGGAGGATCCGCTCGAACTCGCGGCGCACGTCGGGGTTCCACCAGTTCAGGTCCGGCTGCTGCGGCGCGAAGTTGTGGAGGTAGTAGCGGCCGCGCTCGGCGTCGAATGTCCACGCCGGCCCTCCACCGAACAGGGACTCCCAGTTGTTCGGGATCTGGTCCGACCACACGTAGAAGTCCGGCCGCTCCCGGAACCAGGGATGCTGGTCGGACGTGTGGTTGGGAACGAGGTCGAGGACGACCCGGATCCCGCGTTCGCCGGCGGCCGCGACGAGGCGGTCGACGTCGTCGAGCGTCCCGAGATCGGGATGGACAGCGGTGTAGTCGGAGACGTCGTAGCCCCAGTCGACGTTCGGCGAGGGATGGATCGGGTTCAGCCAGATCCCGTCGACGCCGAGCCACTCGAGGTAGTCGAGCCGCTCCGTCACGCCGGCGAGGTCGCCGATGCCGTCGCCGTTCGAGTCCGCGAACGAGCGCGGATAGATCTGGTACAGCACGGCGTCGCGCCACCAGGGGTCACTCACAGCGCGGGGACCTTAGTCAGCAGCCGCAGGGTGAGGGCAGGCCGGTGGACGCCGCTCGTTCGCGAGTTCGCCGCGGCCGCGCTCGAGCCCTCGCCCGCGCTCCGTCCGCGCTCGAGCCCTCGCCCGCGCTCCGTCCGCGCCATCCCAGGGCAGGCAAACGTCGCCCGACGGAGGACTCGTATTGTCCCTCGGGCGGGTATATGCTCGGACCGGATCCGATGCGGCGACGCGGTGACTGTGGCGACTGAAGTCGATCCTGCAGCAGCCTCACGTGGACGGTTCCTGCGGGTGGGTGCGGCGGGTGCCGGCACGCTCGCGCTGGGAACCGTGCTGGCGGCCGGAGTGCCGCGGCTCGGGCTCTCCGGGACGTCGCAGGCGCGAGACGCCGAGATCCTGAACTACGCGCTCGTCCTCGAAGAGCTGACGGCGGCCTTCTACCAGCAGGCACTCGCGCGCGCCGGCCTCAAGGGCGAGCTCCGCGAGTTCGCCCAGGTCGCCGCGGGTCACGAGCGCGCACACGTCGGGGCCATCCGGAAGGCGCTCGGCCCCGACGCGCGCAAGGTGCCCCGTTTCGCCTTCGGGAAGGCCGTGTCGAACCCGCGAGCGTTCGCCGCGACCGCGATCGCGCTCGAGGAGCTCGCGGTCTCTGCGTACAACGGCCAGGCGGGCAACGTCTCCAAGCCCGTGCTCAAGGCTGCGGCGAGCATCGTCTCGGTCGACGCCAGGCACGCCGCCTGGATCCGTGCGATCCAGGACAAGCGACCGGCCAGCCAGGCGACGGACGTGGCGAAGACGAGACGTCAGGTGCTCCGCGAGGTCGACCGCACGGGATTCGTCAGGGGCTAGCGCATGGACGTCGACCTGCACTCGATCGACCGCGACGGCGCGCTCCGCGAGGCGGAAGCCGCGCTCCCACGGGAGACGCGCAGGGACTTCTTGCTCGGGACGCTGGCGGGCGGAGGTGCGGCGGTCGCCGCCCTTGCTCTTGCCGAGCCCGGGAAGGCGGCGACCAAGAAAGACGTGGAGATCCTCAACTACGCCCTCACGCTCGAGTACTTGCAAGCGGCCTTCTACACGGAGGCCGAACGCCGGGGCGCGCTGCGTACCGCCGTCGCGCGGCAGACGACCCGCGTGCTCGGAGCCGTCGAACGGGCGCACGTCGCCGCCCTCCGCAAGGTCCTCGGGAGCGGCGCGGTCGCGCGGCCGTTCTTCGACTTCGGCGGGACGACGGAGGACGAGGACGCCTTCATCCGCACCGGGGTCGCGTTCGAAGACCTCGGAACGGCAGCCTACAAGGGGCAGGCGTACCGGATCGACTCGCCCGCCTTGCTCGCCGCAGCGGTCTCCATCCACTCGGTCGAAGCCCGCCACGCTGCGTGGATCCGCTACCTGGCGGGAGCGCCGCCGGCGACGAGCGCGTTCGACGAGGGGAAGTCCATGCCAGAGGTCCGCCAGCTCGTCGCGTCGACGGGTTTCATCGTGCAGGCACCCCGCACCCGATCGGGAGCGGAGCCACGATTCACCGGCTGAACAGCCGCGGCTCCCGAATCGGCGGGGCGTTCGCTCTCGCCCTCGTCGTGGGCGCTGCGATCGCCGTCGTCGACCGTGGCCAGAACGTTCCCGCCGCCGCCGGTGCGAGCTCGCTCGCGGCCGAGATCCCCGCCGACGACCCGCTCGCAGCTCCGCCGCGGACGGGGCTCGAGATCCCCCGGCCCCGGCTGCTCGACGATCGCGCTGAGGACGCGACGCTCTGGGCGCCTGTCCGCCGTTCCTTTGCGATCCTCGATGCGCCCTCGGCGGGCGCGAACGTCCTCGGGAACGTCGACGTCTCGACTCCGGAACGGACGGCCAACCTCGTTCTCGTCACCGGGCCTTCGCGTCGCGAAGGCAGCCTGTGGGTGCCGGTGCGGGCGGTAGGCGCCAGCGGTTGGGCTCCGCGGGACGCGCTCGGCGGGTACGAGGCCGTCGACACGCGCCTGGTGGTCGACACGGCCCGGCTCACGGCGACGTTGCGACGCAGCGGGCGCGTGGTCTTCCGCGCGCCGGTCGGGATCGGGAGGGCGGACGCGCCGACGCCGACGGGCAGGTTCTACGTGCGAAGCGTGCTCACTCGGTACCGCAGCCCGTTCTACGGACCGGTCGCGTTCGGGACGAGCGCACGCTCGACGCTCACCGACTGGCCGGCCGGGGGGTTCGTGGGGATCCACGGGACGAATCGGCCCGACCTGCTCCCGGGCCGCGTTTCGCACGGCTGTATCCGCATGCGGAACCGGGACATCCTCGCGCTGGCGCGTCTCATGCGGGTCGGGACTCCGATGGAGATCACGTGAGGCGCGTCTGCATCGTTCTCGCCGCCTGCGCGTGCGTGCTCGTCGTCGTGCCGGCAGCAGACGCGGAGCGGGTGAAGCCGCCCAAGAAGCTGTGGTCGGAGTACCCGCTGGTGCCGAAGGTCCGTGTCCGCGTGGCAGCTCCGTCGCATCCGCTGCGCCCACCGGTCGCCACCGTGGCCGACAGCCCTCCCTCGGGTGGGCGGTCGGGCTGGATCCTCACGCTGGCGCTGGCCGCCGGCGGGGTCGTCGTCGTCCTCGCCGTCGCGCGGCCGCTCGTAGCCTCGCGAGGTCGCAGCGCTGGCCGTGTACCACGGCCCCGGATGCCGTCGCGCCCGCGTCGGCGTGCCGGATCGCCCCACCGGAGGCCTGCCGTCGTCCAGTACGCGCCGCTCCAGGTCGGTCCGGAGCCGGAGAGGCCCAGCGAGTCCGTCCCGTACATCACGCGCCGCTCGGGTGTGCTCCGTTCCCGCTACGTCGTCATGGTCGAAGAGGAGGGCCGTACGCAGGAGCTCCGACGTTCGAAGCCGTTCTGGCAGGTTGGACGGGAGGCCTGGCAGCGAGGGTGGGCGGAGGACGCCTGGGACCGGCTCTCCAACGATCTCCGGGCCGAGGGGTGGGAGGTCGACGCGAGCGGCAGGTACGAGTATTTCGTGCCGCTTCGCCGAGCGCTCGTCTCGTCGCTCGAGCCGTACTCGAGGCTCGGGCGTCGAAACGCCCCGGGGCGCTGAACCGGCGCTCGGCCCGCTCGACGACGCCCGCTCTGCCACGCCCTCCTAGGATGCGGGCGTGCAGCAGCCGCTGACGTCGCCGCTCGTCGACCACTTCCTCGAGCTCTGCGCGCTGCCGAGCCCGTCGGGCAAGGAGCGTGCGGTCGCGGATCGCGTCGGCGCGTACCTCACGGAGCTCGGACTCGAGTGGGGCGAGGACGACGCCGCGCGGCGGCTCGGCGGCGAGGCGGGGAACATCTACTGCCGCATCCCACCCGCGGACGGCGGCGGGACGCCGATCTTTCTGTGCTCCCACACCGACACGGTCCCGCCGGAGGCGGGCATCGACCCTGTCGTCGGGGAGGACGGCGTCGTGCGCAACGCGGCGGGGACGATCCTCGGCTCGGACAACAAGGCGGCCGTCGTCGTCATGCTCGAGGCCGCACGTCGCGTGCTGACGGAGGGTCGGGCGCATGCGGGAATCGAGCTGCTCTTCACGCCGCAGGAGGAGATCTCCCTGCGCGGGGCCGACGCCTTCGACCACACGCGCCTCGTCGCGACGACCGGCTACGTCTACGACCAGGGCGCGCCGATCGGGGAGATCGTGCTCGGCTCGCCGCATGCCCGTCTCCTCGACTTCCGCTTCCACGGCACGGCGGCGCACGCGGGGATGCATCCCGAGGACGGCCGTTCCGCAATTGCCGCGGCCTCGCGGGCGATCGCCGACTTCCGGCTCGGGCGCGTGGACGAGGAGACGAGCGCGAACGTCGGGGTCATCTCCGGCGGAACCGCCCGGAACGTCGTCCCCGAGTGGTGCAGCTTCACCGCGGAGGTTCGCTCGCACGACGAGACCAAGGCGGTCGAGCTCGCGCGGGAGATGCTCGAGAGCGCGGCGTTCGCGGCGAGCCTCGTGGACTGCGAGGTCGAGTCCGAGGTGCGCCCGAGCTTCCCCGGGTACCGCTTCCGCGCCGGCGATCCGCCCGTGCGGCTGGCGGCAGAGGCGCTCGAGCGTGCGGGCTACACGCCGTCGTACGCCCTGAGCGGAGGCGGCGCGGACGCGAACGTCTTCAATGCCCGGGGCCTGCAGTGCGTGAACCTCGCCAACGGGATGATGGACATCCACACCCCGGACGAGCACATCGCGGTCGCGGATCTCGAAGGGATGGTCGAGGTCACGCTCGCGCTCGTCGACGTCGCCTGCCGGACGCCTACGTCTAGCTGACCTCCACGGCGAGCTTCAGCGTCGCGATCTCACCCGACTCGAGGGTGCGCCAGATCGCCGCCATCGAGTCCTGGTATCCCGGCGTGCTGCGAGCCGCCTCGATCTGCTCCGGGTTGCGCCAGCCCTCGGCGAGGCTGACGAAGCGGCGCGGGTTCTCCGCGTCGCGGAAGAGCATGAACTTGACGTCCGGGAACTCCAGTGCCCCGGCGTCCGCGCTCTCCTGCCAGCGTCGCGCGAACTCGTCCTCACGCCCTTCCTTCACGATGTAGACGCCTGACGTGTACATGCGGTCTCCTCTCGACACGGAGAGTGTGACCCACGCCGCTAGCGTGACCCCGTGGAGACGCGAAGGCTCGGCCCGGTCGTCGGCCTGGGAACGTATGGCACGTTCGACGGCGACGCTGCGCTCGCCCGGGACGTCGTCGGCGCGGCGCTCGGCGCCGGCGTCGGCGTCTTCGACACCGCTCCGGTCTACGGCGCCGCCGAGGAGTCGCTCGCGTCCGCGCTCTCCGATCGCCGAACGGATGCGACGGTCGCGACGAAGATCTCGGCGCGAAGCCTAGAGGAGGGCCGGGCGCAGTACGCAGAGCAGAGGCGCCTCTTCGGGACGGGTCGAGATCGAGCAGGTGCACAACCTCGCGTCGTGGCAGGAGCACCTGGAATGGCTCGAGGTGGAGAGGCCGAGGGCAGGATCGGCCGGATCGGCGTCACGCATTGGAGCGCGGGCTCGTTCGAGGAGCTCGAGCGCGCTCTGCGGACGGGCCGGTTCGACGTCGTCCAGATCCCACTGAACGTGGGGAGCGCGAGGCTGAGCGTCGGGTCCTGCCCGCTGCCGCGGACCTCGGGATCCATCGTCATGCGGCCGTTCGGCGGCACGGGCGCGCCGCTCCTGCGGCGAGCGCCGAACGATGCCGCGCTGACGCCCCTCCGCGCCTTCGGGATCGAGACGTGGGGGCAGGCGCTCCTCAAGTGGACGCTGTCCGACCCGCGGGTCGACGTCGCGATCCCGGCGACGTCACACCGCGAGCGCGCGCAGGAGAACGCGGCCGCAGGCGAGCCGCCTTGGCTCGGCCCGGACGAGCGCGAGCTCGTGAGCCGCTTGGCCCGTCTTTGACCCGATACAGTCCCGGCCGCATGCGGATCGGGGTCGCCAAGGAGATCAAGCCGCAGGAGTACCGGGTCGCGCTCACGCCCGCCGGGGCGCGCGAGCTCGTGCTCAACGGACACGAGGTGGTAGTCGAGGCTGGAGCGGGCGTCGGAAGCGCTTTCGCCGACGACACGTACGAGCGTGCGGGCGCGTCGATCGCGTCCGTCGACGACGTGTGGTCGACGTCGGATCTCCTCCTGAAGGTCAAGGAGCCTGTGGCGGAGGAGTATCCGCGGCTCCGCGAGGGCCTCACGCTCTTCACGTACCTGCACATCGCTGCGGACGAGCCGCTCACGCGCGCGCTCGTCGAGTCGGGAGTCACGGCGATCGCCTACGAGACCGTCGAGACGGACCGTGGTGCCCTCCCGCTGCTCGCACCGATGAGCGAGATCGCGGGCCGGCTCGCCCCGCAGGCGGGGGCGGACAATCTCGAGAAGCCGAAGGGCGGCCGCGGGATCCTGCTCGGCGGCGTCGCGGGCGTCGCTCCGGCGCGCGTGCTCGTCATCGGCGGCGGGATGGTCGGCTACAACGCCGCCGTCATCGCGCTCGGCATGGGTGCCCAGGTCACGATCCTCGAGCGCTCGGTCGACCGCATGCGCTACCTCGAGCAGATCCTCTCGGGTCGCGTGCAGCTCCTCATGTCGTCGGCGCTGCAGCTCGAGGAGTCGATCAAGGACGCCGACCTCACGATCGGCGCCGTCCTCATTCCCGGCGCCCGAGCGCCGAAGCTGATCACCCGCGAGATGCTGCGGTCGATGAAGGAGAGCTCGGTCTTCGTCGACGTGGCGATCGACCAGGGAGGTTGCGCCGAGACGTCGCACGCGACGACGCATGACGACCCCGTCTACACGGTCGAGGGCGTCATCCACTACTGCGTCGCGAACATGCCGGGCGCCGTCCCGATCACGTCGACGCGGGCGCTGACGAACGTCACGCTTCCCTACGTCGAGCAGCTCGCGGAGCTGGGAACGACCGGCGCGGTCACCGCGA
>JBKPLV010000098.1:0-2856 GCA_046731795.1 Actinomycetota bacterium
CACGAGGACGGGCGGCGAGATCATGCGTCTCGCCTCCGACCCGGTGAAGCGCGTCACCCTCGAGCTCGGCGGCAAGAGCCCGAACCTGGTGTTCGCGGACGCCGACCTCGCGAGCGCGTTGCCGTCCTCTGCCTGGTCGATCTTCTACGCCGCCGGGCAGAGCTGCGAGGCGCGTTCGCGCATGCTCGTCGAGAAGCCTCTCTACGACGAGGCGGTTTCGCAGATGGCCGCGTTCGCCGGCGGCATTTCGGTTGGCGACCCACTCGACCCGGAGACGCAGATGGGCTCGCTCATCTCGACCGGGCACCGCGAGAAGGTGCACGGCTTCGTCGAGCGGGCCGGGAACGGCGCAGAGGTCGTCGCAGGCGGGCAGGTCCCGGACGGGGCCGGCGCCTTCTACCCGCCGACCGTCGTGGCCGCGACGAACGAGTCCGAGATCGCGCAGGAGGAGGTCTTCGGTCCTGTTGTGACGCTGATCCCGTTCGAGGACGAGAAGGATGCGATTCGCATCGCGAACGACGTCCGCTACGGGTTGATGGCGACGGTCTGGACAGGCGACCCGGCGCGTGGGCACCGCATCGCGTCGCGCATCAAGTCGGGCACCGTCGGGATCAACATGCCGTACACCGCCTTCCCGGGAATCCCGTTCGGCGGCTACAAGCAATCCGGGTTCGGCAGGGAGCTCGCGCTCGAGACCCTCGACCTGTACCTCGAGACGAAGAGCGTGATCGTCTCGACCGGCGCCCGCCCGATCAACCCGTTCGGGCTCTGAGCGCTCGGTCCGGAATGCTGGGGACGATCGGCGCGACGCCGGTCGTCCGGCTGGAGCGCATCGTCGACCCTGGCATGGGCGAGGTGTGGGTCAAGCTCGAGTCGCAGAATCCGACCGGTTCCTACAAGGACCGGATGGCGCTCGCGATGATCGAGGGCGCCGAGCGCGACGGACGCCTGCAGCCCGGGCAGGTGGTCGTCGAGTACACCGGCGGTAGCACCGGCTCCTCGCTCGCGTACGTGTGCGCGCTGAAGGGCTACCCGTTGCGGATCGTCACGTCAGACGCTTTCTCGCTCGAGAAACGGCGGACGATGGAGGCGTTCGGAGCGAAGCTCGAGGTCATCGAGAGCCCCGAGGGCATCACGCCCACGCTGATACCGCGGATGATGGAGCGCGCCCGCGAGATCGTCGCCGAGACCGGCGGCTACGCGACGGACCAGTTCAACAACCGGGACATGATCGAGGGCTACGCGGAGCTCGGCCGCGAGCTCCTCGAGCAGCTCGACGGACGGATCGACGCGTTCTGCACGTACATCGGAACGTCTGGGTGCTTCCTCGGCGTGACGCGCGCTCTTCGCGAGGCGCTGCCGCAGGTGCGGCGCGTCGGCATCGAGCCGGAGGAGTCGGCCGTGCTCTCCGGCCGCGAGCCCGGAACGCATCGGATCGAAGGCGGCGGCTCGGGCTTCTGGCCACCTCTCCTCGCCCGGGAGGACCTGGACGACGTGAGGACCGTCTCGACGGACGATGCGTTCGCGATCGCGCGGCGGGCGGCGTCCGAGGAGGGTCTGTGGTCCGGCCCGTCGACGGGGGCCAACCTGAGAGTCGCCCTCGAGCTCGCGAGCCGTTACGGCCCGGGCTCACGTGTGGTCACGACGCAGGTCGACTCCGGCATGAAGTACCTCGCGGGCGATCTGTACGCCTCCGGCTGAGGCGCGCCGTGCGCTACCGCTGGGCCGTTCTCTCCGCCGGGACGTTCGCTCAGACCTCTTTCTCGGCACTCGGGATCGGCCTGCCGGTCCTCGTCCCGACGCTCCGCGAGGAGTACGACCTCACGCTCGGGCAGATCGGGATCGTGCTCGGGGCAGAGTGGGTCGGCGCGCTCCTGACCATGCTCCCGTGGGGGATCGCCGCCGACCGGTACGGCGAGCGCGTCGTGCTCGTGCTCGGGCTGGGCGGCTGCGCCGCTGTACTGGGCGCGGCCGCCCACGCGCCGGACTTCAACTCGCTTGTGCTGTTCCTCGCCCTCGCGGGAGGCGCCGGCGCGAGCGTGAACTCTGCGAGCGGGCGTGCCGTGATGCAGTGGTTCGCGCCGAGCGAGCGCGGCCTGGCTCTCGGGGTGCGGCAGACCGCCGTCCCGCTCGGCGGCCTCATCGCGGCCGTGGTCGTGCCGCAGCTCGTCTCCCCGGGAGACGCGACCAACGGCATCCTCTTCTTCGCGGCGTTGTGCGCCGTCGGAGCCGTGGTCGGCGGTCTCTTCATTCGCGGCCGCGAGGGCGAGGTGCTCGAGCTCGAGCCTGCGACGCTGGAGCGGACGCTCCGCGACGGGCGCCTGTGGCGCCTGTCGCTCGGAAGCGGCGTCTACGTCTACTCGCAGATCGCGGTAATCGGCTTCGGCGTCGTCTTCCTGCACGACGAGCACGGTCTCTCGACGCGCTCCGCCGCCCTGGTGATCGCCGCAGCGCAGGTGCTCGCGGTGGGCATCCGCATCGGCACCGGGCGCTGGTCCGATCTCGTGGGCTCGCGGATCGGGCCGCTGCGCCTCGTCGGCGTCGTGGTGGCGGTCGGGCTCGCGGTCGTGGCTGCGCTATCGGGTGGCCCGCTGGTGCTCCTCGTCCCCGCGCTCGCGATCGCCGGAGGTCTCTCCATGGGCTGGAACGCGCTCGCGTTCGCTGCTGCGGCTGAGCTCGCCGGCGCCGCCCGCAGCGGCGCGGCGATCGGATTCCAGCAATCGGCGCTCTCGGGGATCGGGATCGTCGCGCCGATCGTCTTCGCGGCGTCGGTCTCCAGAACGTCGTGGGGGCTCTCCTTCCTGCTCGCCGCCTTCGTACCGCTGGCGGGTCGCCTCGTGCTCCGCCCATTGCGCG
>JBKPLV010000099.1:0-8555 GCA_046731795.1 Actinomycetota bacterium
CCACGGCCTCGAGCCGTACCTGAGGTTCGACGAGTGAGCGCCAGAGCCGCTGCATCCACATCCCCACCCTGGGTGGGGTGTTCGGCCACCCTCCACCCGGCGACGAGCCTAACGGCAAAATCGCAACGCGACGCGAACGGCTTCGCGCCGATTCGGTGCCGATCCGTCCACGACCCGCGAGACGGCGGACGGTCCACGTGAACAGGCTCTCGGTCAAGAAGACGTACAAGCTCTACGTCGGCGGCGCGTTTCCGCGCTCCGAATCCGGCCGCACGTTCGAGGCGGAGGGCCACAACATGGCGCGCGCCTCCCGGAAGGACGCCCGCGACGCGGTTCGCGCAGCGCGCGCGGCGTTCCCGGGCTGGGCCGGCATGACGGCGTACAACCGCGGCCAGGTGCTCTACCGGCTCGCCGAGATGATGGAAGCGCGAGCTTCCGACCTCGAGGCGGCGTGCTCGGGGCGGGACGAAGTCGAGGCCGCGATCGATCGCACCGTCTGGTACGCGGGCTGGACGGACAAGCTCGCACAGGTGCTCGGCGGCGCGAACCCCGTCGCCGGCCCGTACTTCGACTTCACGATTCCCGAGCCGACCGGAGTCGTCGCCGTCCTCGCGCCGGCGGAGCCGGCCCTGCTCGGTCTCGTGTCGCGCGTGCTGCCGGCGCTCGCCGGCGGCAACGTGGTGGTGGCGGTCGCCTCCGAGCGCCATCCGGTTGCGGCGGTCGAGCTTGCCGAGGCGGTGGCGACGTCTGACTTCCCCGCCGGCGTCGTGAACGTCCTCACCGGGTTCGCGAACGAGCTCGCGCCGTGGCTCGCGGGGCACATGGACGTGAACGCGATCGACCTCACGGGCATCGACGGTCCGATCGACGAGCTCGAGCGCTCCGCGGCGGAGAACGTGAAACGCGTTGTGCGCTCGTCGCCTGACGCTGCCAGCCCCTGGGCGATCGAGGCCTTCCTCGAGATGAAGACCGTCTGGCATCCCATAGGTCTCTGATGCTCGAGCGACTTGCCGCCTACGCCAGCGAGGGGGACGGGGGCGAACGCCTCGTCTTCGGAGACGTGACGATTCTGGTCCGCGTTCCCGCGGAAGCAACGGGCGGGGCGTTCACGCTGCTCGAGGAGATCCCTCCGCTCGTGGATACGCCGCTGCATGTCCATCGCGACGAGGACGAGCTCTTCTACGTGCTCGAGGGACAGCACGTCTTTCGTGTCGGAGACGCGGAGCACGAGGTCGGACCCGGAGGGCTCGTCTTCGCTCCTCGTGGCGTTCCGCACGCCCAGCGGCGTGTGGTTCCAGGGCACGGAAGAGAGCTCGTGCTCTTGACCCCAGGTGGATTCGAGGGATTCTTCAGGGATCTCGCCGGGGCTCATGCCTCCGGATCGCTCGGACCAGACGCGTACGCAACTGCATCCGAGCGATTCGGCATCACGTGGCTGCCCTGACTCGTCAGCCGCGCGTCGCGTACACCGCCTGACGAAAGCTCGAGCCGACGGGCTCGTTCGCCAGTACCCACACGACGAGCGGTCGTCCGCCCGCGTAGTGCACCGAGATGTAGTCGCCGAGCATCCGTCCGGACACGGTGTTCGGCATCCAGGAAAACGGCATCGCCTGTGCAGAGAGTCTCCTGGGCGCACCCCACCGAGCCCCTGCCGACTCCAGGAGCTCGACGTCCACGCCGTTCGGGCCCGAGCGCATGTACGCAATGGCGACACGCCCGGTGGTCTGGTCGATCCCGATCGCGGGTAGGAGCGCGTTCCGTCCGTGCGTCAGGGCAACAGGCGCGGTCCAGCTGGCGCCGTCGAGCGACGTTGCGACGAAGATCGCGTTCTGCGTCGCGCCGGGCGACTCACAGTCGTGCCACGCGATCCAGACGCGCCCGGTCGCGTCGGAGTCGGACGACGGTAGAGGGAAGGAGCGGAACCCGCGAACGGCGCAGGTGGCGGAGACGGGCGCGACCCGAACCGGGCTGCTCCACGTCGCGCCGCCGTCAGTCGATCTCGACGCCGCGATCGTGAAGCCCCGAAGCTCCCACAGGTAGCCGACGACGAGCTCGCCCGTCGGCCGGATCACCGGGAAGGCCCCGACCGCGGGTCTGACGCCGAGATCGGTGCCCGTCGACCACGTGGCGCCTCCGTCGTCCGACCAGCGCACGGCCAGCATGTCGGACGCGGCCGAGTGCGTGTAGACGAGGTAGCAGCGTCCGAAGAAAGGCGAGGTCGCCGTGTTGTCGCACACGACCCAGTTCTTGTCGAAGGCGATCCCTTCGTCGCCGCTGCCGACCTCCTCGGCGGCGTTGACGGCACCGCTCCACGTCGCGCCGTCGGGCGACCGGCTGATTGCGAGCCGCGTGACGCCGCCCCCGACGGCAAGCGTCGAGATGAGCCAGGTGGCATGGCGCGCGTCGTACGCCACCACCGGGTCGCTCCCCCTCTCGTTCAGGCCCGCAGGCGCGCTCGCAGCGGTCAGCCCGGGGAGAAGGCCGCTCCGCCACGTGAGCCCGTCGTCGGCCGTGACCGCGAAGCCGATGTTCGTGGCCGCACCGCCGAACTGCCGCCCGACCTGGAAGGCCGCGACCGTGGTCCGACCGAAGGTGAAGCTGTCCGGCTCGACCTCGGTCTCGTGCTGGGCGAACCCGTCGCGATACGGATCGCGCGAGAGTCGCCGGGCGACGAGCTCGCAGTCGCGTGCGACCGTGTCGGTGAGATCGGCGTTGACGGCGTCGAGGCCGGACCCGCAGCGGACGGTGTCGCGCGCGCCGTCATACGAGACGGCGACGCGGTCTGCGCCCGGCCCCGCGTCGACCGCGTCGCGTCCCGGGCCTCCCTGGAGGAAGTCGGCGCCCCCGCGCCCGAGCAGCTGATCACGACCGGCGAGCCCGCGAATGACGTCTGCGCGAGGCGTGCCGACGAGGCGGTCGCTCCGCGCCGTGCCGGTCACGAGGCGTGCGCTCGCCGTCCCCACGACGAGCAGCGCCAGGAGGACGACGGCCGCGACACGCATCGAGTGAATGTGACGCATCCTGTGACCACGGGTTTGCACGGGCCGACTACGATCCGCCTTCGTGAGCAGGCTGAGCCAGGCGATCGCCGAGGGCGACGGCATCTCGTTCATCGTCTATGTCGACGACGCCGCGAGCGCCCGCTCGGCCGAGTCCCAGGGCGCGGATGGCCTGGCCGCCGTCGGCGGTGGCGTGAACGCCGTACGCGTGTCGTCGCAGCTGCCGCTCCTCCACCTCGGGCTCATGTTCGACGCAAGCGGAGCTGCGGCCGAGGCCGTGGTCATCAAGCCAGACCTGGCGATGTGGGACGAGGCGCACGCGCTCGGCCTCGAGTGCGTCGTGCGGATCTCGCATCCGGAGGACATCGAGCGCGCGATGCGCTGGTTCGACCCCGAGGTGTTCCTGCTCACGGTCCCCGAGGACACCGACGACGATCCGCTGACCGTCGTGCTCGAGCTGCTCCATGACGTGCCGGCGGGGAAGCTCGCGATCGCCGAGCTGCGAGACGCGACTCCCGACGAGGTCGCCGAGCTCGAACGCTCCGGGATGGACGCCGTCCTCGTCTCCCACTCGGGCCTCGGCGAGCTCGTCCAGGCCGGGCTTCCGCAGATCTAGACGCATCAGGCGACGACGCGACCTGCGTCGATCCAGGCCCGCGGGACCTCCCGCCGGTCCTCCTGCGCAGCCGTGAGCGGGACGTCGACGATCTCGTTGCCGCGCACGGCCGCCATCCGTCCCCACTCGCCGGCGGAGGCGAGCTCGACCGCCCGGAGGCCCAACCTCGTCGCGAGGAAGCGATCGCGAGCTGTCGGCGTGCCGCCGCGCTGGACGTGGCCGAGCACGGTGACGCGCGTGTCGAACCCGGTGAGGGCCGCGAGCTCGTCGGCGACCGTCTTGCCGATCCCGCCGAGCCGCTCGTAGCCGTACTCGTCGAGCTCCCGCACGACGGGCGCCTCCTGCTCGCCGGACTCCCGCGTCAGCCGATAGCCCTCGGCGACGACGACGATCGAGAAGTCGCGGCCACGAGCATGGCGCTTGCGGATGCGGTCCGCGACCGCCTCGATCGTCATCGGGACCTCCGGGACGAGGATGACGTCCGCTCCGCCCGCGAGCCCGGCTGCGGCCGCGATCCAGCCCGTGTCCCTGCCCATGACCTCCACGACCATCACGCGGTTGTGCGACTCCGCGGTCGTGTGCAGCCGGTCGATCGCCTCCGTGCACACGTGGACGGCGGTGTCGAAGCCGATCGTCACGTCGGTTCCGGCGATGTCGTTGTCGATCGTCTTCGGGACGCCCACGACCGGGAGCCCGTGCTCGCCATGGAGATGGCTCGCAACTCGCAGCGTTCCCTCGCCGCCGATGGCGACGACGCCCTCGAGCTCGAGCGCGCGTGTGGTCGCGAGCACTGCCGCGACCCCCTCGGGCTCGCGGAACGGGTCGAAGCTCGACGAGCCGAGGATCGTCCCTCCGCGCGGCAGGATCCCGGCCACCGAGTGGCGGTCGAGCGGCACCGTCTCGCTGAGCGCCAGCCCACGGAAGCCCCGGCGGATCCCGATGACCTCATACCGGTTCGAGATCCCCCCGCGCACGATCGCGCGGATCGCGGCGTTCAGGCCGGGGCAGTCGCCCCCGCCGGTGAGGACGCCGAGCGCGCTCACCGCTAGTAGAGGAACATCGGCTTGCCGAGGACGTGGCGCACCTTCGGCCGGTACTCGGCCACGTCGTACAGCTCGTCGACGTCGACCCGCTTTACGCCCTCTCGGGTCGCCGAGATCGGGACGGTCGTGTAGCTCCCGTTCCGGAGCGAGACCATTCGCCCGGTGTCGCCCTCGAGCGCGAGATCGGCTGCGATCACGGCGTAGTTCGTCGCGACCATCAGGTCGAGCGAGTCCGGGCTTCCCGAGCGCATGAGGTACGCGACCTGCTGATAGATGATGTCGCGGCCCGTCCGCTCCTTCAGCAGCTCGCCGAGCAGGAGCCCGACCCCGCCGAGCTTGCGGTGGCCGTACGCGTCGGCCTCGCCCGACACGACGAGCTCGCCGGTCGCCGCCGTCGCCCCCTCGGAGACGGTGACCATCGCGTAGTGAGACGGGTTCGCGCTCTTGTCCGCGAGCAGGAGCTGCGCGAGCCGGTCCGGGTCGAACGGCACCTCCGAGATGACGGCGCGGTCGACTCCCGCCAGGTACGCGGTGATGAGCGACGTCTCCCCGCTGTAGCGCCCGAACAGCTCGACCACGGCGATCCGCTCGTGGCTGCCCGCGCTCGTGCGCAGGTTGTGGATGAACTGCACCCCGCGCGTGACCGCCGTCGAGAAGCCGATGCAGTAGTCCGTTCCGTGCACGTCGTTGTCCATCGTCTTGGGGATGGCGAGGACCGGGACGTTCTCGTCGTGCAGCCGGAGCGCGTACGAGAGCGTGTCGTCGCCTCCGATCGCGACGAGCGCGTCGATCCCGAGCTTCTCGATGACGCGCAGCACGTGCTCGGTGAAGTCGAACGGTCCGTCGCCGTTCGCCCGGTCGGACAGGAAGGCGGGCACCTCGCTTGCGCGGACGTTCCCCGGGTTCGTGCGCGAGGTGTGCAGCATGGTCCCGCCCGTCCGGTCGATCGTGCGCACGTCCCTGAGCTCCAGGCGCCGGACGTTCCCCTCGAGGCTCGTCTCGTCGTCGGGGTTGCACTCGAGCAGTCCGGCCCACCCGCGGCGGACGCCCACCACCTCGTGCCCGGCGTCCTCGACGCGCGTCACGAGTGCCTTGATGCATGGGTTGAGGCCGGGGACGTCCCCGCCTCCGGTGAGCACTGCAAGGCGCATCGGTCCAGCCTAACCGGGCCGCAGCGAGGACCATTCACCTCCGGGGCTACGATCAGCGACGCGCCGTAGTGGCGGAACTGGCAGAAGCGCGGGACTCAAAATCCCGTGTCCTCCGGGACGTGTGGGTTCTAGTGCGGGGGAACCCAGGTTCCCGCGCGGCCTCTCTCCTTCGCGTCCCGCCAACTTGCGCGCTGTTTGCCTCCCGGCGGGCACAGCTCGCCTCCGGCCGCGAAGGTGAGTGCTGCCGTCAACGCTACGATCGCGCCGGCGCCGGAGTGGCGGAACTGGCAGACGCGCGGGACTCAAAATCCCGTGTCCTCCGGGACGTGTGGGTTCGACCCCCACCTCCGGCACACGTCGTGGGGGAAACGATGTTTCCCCCACGTGCCTCCTTCCTGGGCATGTGCACGAGCCCCTCACGGGCGTCTCGCGTATCGCGTCGGGTCGGGCGTCGGTAGAAACGCGCACTCCGTCGCCGCCGCACGCTCCGCTCGAGCCTGACGCAGCCGTAACCTGACGCGATGAGCGCCTGGCAGTGGCTTCTCGTCGCGCTCGCCGCCGTTGCTCTGCTCTACGCGGCCTTCGTCGGCTGCCTGTTGGCGGCCGGCCGCGGCGAGGCCGCGCGAGCGGTCGCGCGCTTCGTGCCCGACTGCGTCGTCCTGTTTCGGCGCCTGCTCGCCGACCCACGAGTCCCCCGCAGGCGCAAGCTCGTGCTCGGCGCGCTCGTCGCCTATCTCGCGATGCCGATCGACCTCGTTCCGGACTTCATCCCGGTCGCGGGGTATCTGGACGACGCCGTCCTCGTTGCCCTCGCCCTCCGCTACGTGCTCAAGGGAAGCGCGCTCGAGCTCATCGACGAGCACTGGCCCGGGCCCGAGGAGTCGCGCAAGGTCATTGCCCGCCTCGCCTCCGCGAGCGGGCAGACCGCTTGACACACATCGACAAGCTTCGATACATTGAGCGACGTCGATACGTGAGGAGAGACGTGAGCGCGACGCTCGAGACGATCGAATGCTGTGTTCCGCTCGGCGCGGACCTGATGTCGGACGAGGAGGCCGCGGCGACGGCAGACCTCTTCAAGGCACTCGCCGATCCCGCCCGCGTCCGCATCGTGAACGTCCTCGCGACGAGCGACGGAGAGCCGGTGTGCATCTGCAACCTCACGGAGCCGCTCGGCCTCTCGCAGCCGACGGTCTCCCACCACATGAAGCGCCTTCTCGAGGCCGGTCTCGTGGAGCGCGAGCAGCGGGGGAAGTGGGCCTACTTCGCACTGAAGGGCGACGCGGTCTCGAAGCTCGCGCTCGTCGCCGACCTGAAAGGAGTGTGCTGCTGATGACGACGACCGCCGACGAGCTGCGCGAGGAGGTCCGCCGCCGTTACGCCGGGGCGGCACTAGCCGCCGACGCGGGCGGGTGCGGCTGTGCCGAGGACGGTGGGTGTTGCGGGAACGTCGCATGCGACGGTGAGACCGCGTCGTTCGGCGAGGCCCTCTACGACGCCGAGCAGCGCGGCGAGTTACCGCAGGCGGCAGTGTTGGCGTCCCTCGGGTGCGGAAATCCGACCGCCATTGCCGAGCTTCGCGAGGGCGAGACGGTGCTCGATCTCGGCTCCGGCGGGGGGATCGATGTGATCCTCTCCGCGAAGCGCGTGGGGCCGAGCGGAGTCGCGTACGGCCTGGACATGACGGACGAGATGCTCGCGCTCGCCCGGCGCAACGCGCAGGAGGCGGGCATCGCGAATGTGCACTTCCTCAAGGGCCTCATCGAGGAGATCCCGCTGCCGGCGGAGTCGGTCGACGTCGTGATCTCCAACTGCGTCATCAACCTCTCGGTCGACAAGCCCGCCGTGCTCGCCGACATCGGGCGCGTCCTCAAGCCGGGCGGGCGGATCGGGATCAGCGACGTCGTCGCGGAGAATCGTCTCTCGCCGGAAGAGCGCGCCGGGCGGGGGAGCTACGTCGGCTGCCTCGCCGGCGCGCTGTCCAAGGGCGAGTACGAGGCCGGGCTCGAAGCGGCCGGCTTCGAGGAGATCAGCGTCGAGTTCACGCACGACGTCGCCGACGGCATGCACGGGGCGATCGTCAAGGCGGTAAAGCGCAACGAGTCGGCGGGCAGAGAGCTCCCCCTCGTGGGTGCTTCGGCGACGAGCGACTGCTGCTGATCGTGAGAGTGGCGCCCGAGGTGCTCTTCGTGTGCGTGCACAACGCTGGCCGCAGCCAGATGGCCGCCGGCCTCGTGAAGCTGCGCTCGCAGGGCCGCATCCACGTCCGCTCGGCCGGCAGCGATCCCGGTGAAGAGATCAATCCAGCCGTGGTGACCGCGATGGACGAAGTCGGTGTGGACATGAGCGACGAGTTCCCGAAGCCGCTGACCGACGAGGTCGTCCGCGCAGCGGACGTCGTCATCACGATGGGATGTGGCGACGCGTGCCCGATCTACCCCGGCAAGCGGTACGAGGACTGGACGCTCGACGACCCGGCAGGCCAGGATCTCGACACGGTGCGAGGCATCAGAGACGAGATCGACGAGCGCGTGCAGCGGCTCATCGGCGAGCTGCTTGGCTAGGCCCTCCCTCGCACGGCGCTGCCTCGCGGAGGCGCTCGCGACATTCGCGCTCGTGTTCGCTGGCTGCGGCGCGATCGTGCTGGACTCGGAGCGCGGCGGCTCCCTTGGCGCGACCGGGATCGCTGCCGCGTTCGGGCTCGTGATCATGGCGATGATCTACGCCATCGGGCACCTGTCCGGTG
>JBKPLV010000100.1:0-3972 GCA_046731795.1 Actinomycetota bacterium
CGCGTGGCCGCACGCGGGACGCAGTCCGAGCTGCTCGAGGTCAGCCCCGTGTTCCGGGAGATCCACGAGCACGGCCTGCTGCAGCAGGTGGTCGCGGGATGAAGGTCTGGCAGTTCGGGAGCCATCTGACGGACGAGCGCGGCGCCCGCGTCGACGACTGGTCGTGGCGTCAGACGCATCGCCGCCTCCGCGTGCTCGCCCGGCTCGCGCGTCCCTACCCCGGCCGGACGGCCCTCGCGCTCGTGACCCTGGTCGCCTTCACTGCCTTCGCCCTCCTGCCGCCGTACCTCGCCGGGCTCGCGATCAACGAGGGGATCAAGTCCAAGGACCTCCACACCCTGGGCCTGATCGTCGCCGCGTACTTTGCCGCAGGCCTCGCTGCGTTCGCGCTCTCGGGGGCGCAGACCTACTTCACCGGCTGGGTGGGCGAGCGCGCGCTCGCCGACCTCCGCATCGAGCTCTTCGGGCACCTCCAGCGGCTCTCGCTCGGCTTCTACGAGCGCAACCGGACGGGCGCGATCGTCAGTCGCATCACGAACGACGTCGAGGCCCTCGACCAGCTCGTCACGGACGGTGTCTCCAGCCTCGTCCAGAACTCGCTTCTCCTCCTCGGGACCGCCGTCTTCCTGTTCGTACTCGACTGGCGCCTCGCGCTGGCGACGCTGATCGTGCTCCCGCTCATGGCGCTGGCGACGGCGTGGTTCCGGTCACGCTCCAATCGCGCGTACAGGCACGTGCGCGAGCGTCTGGGACTGGTCACGGCGACGCTCGCCGAGGACATCTCGGGCATGCGCGTCGTGCAGTCGTTCACCCGCGAGCCGACGAGTCAGACGACCTTCCGCGGCATCAACGAGCGCTACCGCGCCTCGAACTACGAGACGGTCGTCCTGAACGGGATCTACTTCCCGGCCGTCGACATCCTCTCGTCGGTCGCCACCGCCATCGTCCTCGGGTTCGGCGGCTGGCTCGTCGTCGAGGGGGACATGGAGATCGGCACCCTGTTCACCTTCACGCTCTTCCTCTCGAACTTCTTCGATCCGGTGCAGCAGCTGTCGCAGCTCTACAACACGTTCCTGTCCGCGGCCGCGGCGCTCGATCGCATCACGGGCGTCCTCGACGAGGAGCCCGACATCGTCGATGCCAGCGACGCGCGCGAGCTCGAGCGGATCGACGGCCACGTCCGCTTCGACCACGTCCGGTTCGGCTACGGCGACCTGCCGGACGTCCTCCACGACTTCGACCTCGATGTCCCCGCCGGCACGACGGTTGCGCTCGTCGGGCACACCGGGGCCGGGAAGTCGACGATCGCGAAGCTGCTCGCGCGGTTCTACGACCCGCGCGAGGGGCGGATCACCATCGACGGCACCGACCTCCGGGACGTCACGCAGGGCTCGCTCCGCAACCAGCTCGGGATCGTTCCGCAGGAAGGATTCCTGTTCGCCGGCTCGATCGCGGACAACATCGCCTTCGGCCGGCCTGACGCCGCACGAGCCGAGATCGAGGCCGCGGCCGCCGCAGTCGGAGCGGACGCGTTCGTGGACGAGCTTCCCGACGGACTCGATACCGAGGTGGGCGAGCGCGGATTCAAGCTCTCGCTCGGCCAGCGCCAGCTCGTCGCGTTCGCGCGCGCGCTGCTCGCCGACCCGCGCATCCTCATCCTCGACGAGGCGACGTCGTCCGTGGATATCGGAACCGAGCGCCGGATCGATCGCGGGCTTCGCCGGCTGCTGAGCGGCCGCACCGCGTTCATCATCGCCCACCGGCTCTCCACCATCCGTCGCGCCGACCTGATCGTCGTGCTCGACCACGGGCGGATCGTGGAGGCGGGTACGCACGACGAGCTCATCGGTCGCCCCGGCCCCTACACGCGCCTGTACGGGGACTGGGCCGCCGAGGTCGCGTAGCCGCTCCGGCACGCGAGCTTCTAAGCTCAACACCATGGCTCAGCAGCCCGAGCCGGACGAGATCGTCGAGGTCCCACCGACCGACGACATCGTCGCGGAGGCCGAGGCGAGGCTCACGCCCTCGGAGGCGATCGAGCCGATGCACCTCCGAGCGCCGGCGCGTGGGAACCGGAAGCTGCGGCGCCTGCTCGAGCGCGTCAACGCCGACTCTCAGCTGAAGGCGTGGTGGCACGTGTCGAACGTGAACGCGGTGCTCCGGCTGCAGATCAACGACCACTCCTGGGTGCACGTCCAGATCGTCTCGAACATCGCGTTGAAGCTTCTGCGGCTGCTCGTGAAGCACGGCGTCGAGCCCTCCGCGCAGCGCGACTACCGCCTGAGCTCCGACGACTCGGAGATCGTGGTCGTCCTCGCGGCGCTGCTGCACGACGTGGGCATGTCCATCCACCGCCGCGACCACGAGGACTGGAGCCTCTTCCTCGCCGAGCCGAAGATGCGCGAGCTCCTGGACGGCCTGTACGAGGAGCCGGAGCTGACCGTGGTCGTCTCCGAGGCCTTGCAGGCGATCACGAGCCACCGCGCCGACGGGGAGCCGCTCTCGCTCGAGGCCGGAGTCCTGCGAGTCGCCGACGCGCTCGATTTGGCCAAAGGGCGCTCGCGCATCCCGTTCGAGCGTGGGTCGGTCTCGATCCACTCCCTCTCGGCCGCGGCCATCGACGAGGTGCGGATCACGGACGGCGAGACCCGCCCGGTCATGGTGGAGATCGTCATGAACAACTCCTCGGGCATCTACCAGGTGGACGGGCTGCTCAAGGCGAAGCTCCGCGGAAGCGGACTGGAGCCGTACGTGGAGGTCGTCGCCCGCATCGACACGGAGGCGGAGAAACGCCTCGTTCCCGTGTACCGACTGGAGATCGGCGAGCCGAAGGCCCGCTAGTCGACTCGGTACACTCCGACCGCCGTTGCGGGGTCGTCTAACGGCAGGACGCCTGGCTCTGGACCAGGAAGTTGGGGTTCGAATCCCTGCCCCGCAGCCTCATTGCTGTTGTCGCGAACGGTTACGCTCGTGACACGCTTTCTTAGTCATTTGTAAGCGCTGAGGCCGTTCGCTCGGGCACTTCGTGTACGGTGGCGCAATCGAGTGACACGAGCGGCCCCGTAAGGGTCTCGCCCGGCCGGTTCCTCGCCCACGTGAGTAGCCGGCCGTAGAGCTCTGTTCGGCCGCGCCCCTGTCCCCGCTCAGGAGGTAACCGTTTGAGAGCCCTACTCGTTGGCCTGCTCGCGTTCGTTCTCGTGATTCAGGCCGCTGCGGCAGCGACGAAGGCCCCGTCCGAGCCTCTCGGCAAGGCGACGACGGTACGACATGCACTCACCCTCGACCAGCAGCTCACGCGGAAGCTCGCGGCTCTGCGGAAGTACCGCGCGAAGATCCACTTCTTCCAGACACACCGGACGCTTCTGAGCTCCGGAGCGCGGACGAAGGACGCAGCATCGAAGTTAGCCTATTCCGAGCAGAGGGCTCGCCAGCTCACGAAGGCGGTCGTTGCGCTGCGCGCGAAGGTGCACGCACGCACTACTCGCCGGCTCGCCGCGCTCCCGCCGAGAAAGGCGATCTGTGAGGTGTTCGCGGACGACTGCCGGGCGGCAGTCGCGGTCGCCTGGTGCGAGTCGCACCTACAGACGACCGCGCAGAACGGGCAGTATCTCGGCCTGTTCCAGATGGGCTCCTACGAGCGCCAGCTTTTCGGGCACGGGCCGACTGCCCACGAGCAGGCCGTCGCGGCGCATCGCTACTACATCCGCTCGGGTCGAGACTGGAGCCCCTGGAGCTGCCGCTGGGCCGCCGCCTGAACGAGCGGATTGGCGCAAAGTGCGGTCGCATTCCGCTCGCGCGGGTTTCGCTCGACGCACCCGTCTGATAGGCATCCCGGGAACGTGTGGGGACAGCGGAAGCGCGACCGCCTTCGGCCCCTCGATGAGGCCGCTGCGTACGCGCGCTGCCACGGCGAGCGCGACGACAACGTTCGCATCGTGAAGCTGCCTCCGCGGCGCGTGCGCTACGAGGGCG
>JBKPLV010000101.1:0-20036 GCA_046731795.1 Actinomycetota bacterium
GACGAGGACGCCGTCGAGCCGTCGCTGCGGAAGTAGCGGTACGAGTTCGACACCGCCTGGCCGTGGCGATCCGAGTACGTCCCCGTGAGATTGGTCAGGATCCCGTTCGCCGTGTGCGAGATGAGGACCGTGTGGTCGTTCGTGTTGAAGGTGCCGTTGTCCCGCATGAAGTTCAGGAGATGCGGCATCTGCTCCAGATCCGACGGGACGTTCGGGTTGTCCCGAAGGAAGTGCACGTTGTCGAAGATGATGTAGACGACGTGCCTGATGTCTCCGTTCGCTGAGTTCAGCTGGCAGTCACCGGCCGCGGCCGGTGCCGGGCTCTTGGCTGTGCTGCTCGTCCCGGCGGCAGCGAGCCCCGCCGCCACGAGACCTCCGAGTACGAGCACGGCAAGAGCGAGTACGCGTCGTCGTTGCATCGAGCTCTCCCCTCCTTGATCGCGGTACGAGAAGCCTCCTCGCGCGAGCTCCCGACAGGGGTCGTCGCCCGGTTACGGTGCTGGTGCGAACCGGTGACGTACCGGGTGACCGCTCCCCATCCGGTCATCACGACTCCTCTCCCCTCCGGTGTGGCGGGTGAAACCTAACGCGCTCGGACCGTCGGCGCTCCGACGACGGGTTACTCGGCGAGCGCGCGCTCGAGGGCGACGTCGATCGTGGGCGCCTGGAACTGGAAGCCTGCGTCGAGGAGGCGCGCGGGGAGTGTCCGCTGCCCGAAGAGCAGGACTTCCTCTCCCATCTGGCCCCAGAGCAGCTTGATGCCGAGCGCGGGCGCGGGCAGCACGGCCGGACGCGACAGTGTTCGGCCGAGCGCAGCGGCGAATTGCCGGCTCGTCACCGGATTGGGGGCGACGAGGTTGGTGGCGCCCGAAACCTCGTTCTCGAGCACGAAGGCGTACGCGGATACGAGGTCGTCGAGCGAGACCCAGCTCCACCACTGCCGGCCGCGTCCGACCGGCCCGCCGAGGCCGAGCTTGAAGAAGGGGAGCATTCGCGGCAGCGCACCGCCGCGTCGCGTCAACACCATTCCCTGCCGGAAATCGACGACGCGCACTCCCGCGTCTCGCGCGGGCGCCGCGGCCGCCTCCCACCGCTCGGCGAGCTCGGCGAGGAAGCCGCTCCCAGGCCGTGACTCCTCTGTCAGGATCTCGTCGCCCCGATCGCCGTAGATGCCCGTGCCGCCCGACTTCACGAGGACGGACGGCCTCGGCTCGAGCGCTGCAGCGCTCGCCGCGAGCAGGCTCGTCGTCGCGAGTCGGGACTCGACGATCTCCCGCTTGCGCGCCTCCGTCCAGCGCTTGTCCAAGGTCGCCCCGCTGACGTTGACGAAGGCGTCGACTCCGGCCAGCCGATCCCGGTCGATGGTGCCCTGCGCCGGATCCCACTGCACCTCGTCGGGCGCCTGCGCGTCCCGCCGAACGAGTCGCACCACGTCATGGCCGCGTGCCCGCAGCGCGGGGACGAGCGAGGATCCAAGGAGACCCGATGCGCCGCTGATGGCGACCTTCATGCAACTAGTTTGCGCGCATGGCCCAAATGGAAAACGCTTCGCTGCGGATTCGTGACGGCGCGCGGGCTGCGCTACCGCTCGCGCCGAGCCCGATTCTGTTCGGCCTCTCGTACGGCGTGCTTGCCGACGCCACCGACTTTGGCTCAGCGGCCGCCGTGGTCATGTCCGCCACGACCTTCGCCGGTGCGGCGCAGTTTGCGTCCGCGTCGGTCCTCGACGCGGGCGGAACCGTGACCGCGGCAGCGCTCGCAGCGATCTTCCTGAACGCGCGCTACGTCGCCATCAGCATGACCGTCGCCTCCATCTTCCCCGGCGGGAAGGCGCGTCGACTCGTCGAGTCGCAGGCGATCGTGGACGAGTCGTGGGCGCTATCGGGCCGTCGCGGCCGCTTCGAGTGGCCGATCCTCGTCGGCTCGGGCCTCGTCTTCTACGTGCTCTGGGTCTGCAGCACGGCGCTCGGCACGGTGATCGGAGGCGTCCTCGACGATCCTGACGCGCTCGGACTCGACGCCGCCTTTGCGGCGCTCTTCCTCGCGCTCGCGGTCCCGTACCTCCGCAACCGCCGCGGACTGCAGGCGGCTGCACTCGCGGCCGTGATCACGCTCGCGCTCACGCCGTTCGCGCCCGCGGGCGTCCCGATCATCGCCGCCTCCGCCGCGTGCCTGCTGGGGCTCCGCCGGTGAACGCCTGGATCGTCGTCGCGATCGTCGGCGTCGCGACGATCGCGAGCAAGGCGGCGGGGCCGGTGCTTGTCGGCCGGCGCGAGCTCCCGCCCCGCCTACAGGCCTGCGTCGAGCTCCTCGCGCCCGTGATGCTCACTGCACTCGTCGTCACGCAGACGTTCGGCGGCGACGAGGAGATCGAGGTCGACGCGCGTGCCGTCGGCGTCGGCGCGGCCGCGATCGCCGTCCTCCTGCGGACGCCGATCATCGTCGCGATGGCGATCGCCGCTTTGACGACGGCGCTCGTCCGCCTCATCGCCTAGACCAGCGGCGAACGCCGCCGCTTTAGGGATCTTCGCGCGACGGAATCCGCGACGAAGCGGATTCAGGTCTTGCGCACGATTAGCTCGCGCGACGCGCCGGGGTGCCGCGCCAGAACAGGGCGGCTGCCCCGATCGCTTCGGCCACGAGGCTCGCGAGCGCAATCACGAGAAGCCACAGTCGAAAGTGCCGCATCTGCGAATCATCGGCGGATTATCCGGTTCGCTCAAGAGCTATTCAGGAGGGCGGAGCACGGCGAACGGGTCCGTCACCTCGAGCTGGCGCTCGCGGAAGCGGTAGAGGCCGGCAGGCCGGCCACCCGAAGGGCCGTGTGCACGGCGCCGCCCGACCGCCTCGATCGCACCTCGCCGCAGCAGCACGCGCTTGAGGTTCGTGGCGGACACCTCGTAGCCGAGGGCGGCCTCGTACACGTCTCGGAGCTCGGACAGCGTGAACGTCTCGGGCGCGAGGGCGAAGCCGATGTTCGAATAGGAGAGCTTGCCGCGCAGACGGTCCCGGCCGGCCAGCACGATCGCGCCGTGGTCGAAGGCGGTCTCGGGCAGCGCGTCGACGGGATGCCAGCTCGTATCGGCCGGGACGTGGGGGTCCATCCCCAGCGGGACGAGCCCCAGGTAGGCGGTTGCAAGCTCCCACCGCTCCGGGTGCCGGCCGGGGTCGCTCCACGTCCCGAGCTGCTCCAGGTGAGAGACCTCGCGGACGTCGACCTTGGTCGCGAGGTGGCGGGAGATCGAGGCCTCGAGCGTCTCCCCGGCGCTAAGTGTCCCGCCCGGAAGCGCCCACGCGCCCATGAACGGCTCCCGCGCACGCTCCCACAGGAGCACCGAGAGCGTTTCCTCGCGGACCTGGAAGACGGCAGCGAGGGCGACATGCGCGGGAGAGGGAGGTGGGGTGCTAGACTCGGACACGAGGTTATCGACTCTGAGGCTAAAACTACCATGAGCGCCCGCGCAGATACACGCCACGACCAGGAACTCGCGCTCGTCGTCGTCGGCGGCGGCGTGGCGGGGCTCTTCGCAGCCCTTTGCGCCGCGACCGAGGGCGACGTGCTCGTGCTCACCAAAGGCTCGCTGCTCTCCTCGACGAGCCTGCTCGCGCAGGGCGGCATCGCCGCTGCGATCGGGGAGGACGACGACCCGACGCTCCATGCGGAGGACACCCTTCGCACCGGACGCGGTCTCTGCCGGCCGAGCGCGGTCTCCGTGCTCACCGAGGAGGCGCCGGCGCGGATCCGCGACCTGGTCGAGCTGGGTGTCGAGTTCGACGACGGTCTCGGGCTCGAGGGCGGCCACAGCCGCCGACGGGTCGTGCATGCCGGAGGCGCCGCGACCGGAGACCGCGTCGCGCGCACGCTCGCCGAGCGCGTGCTCGCGCATCCGCGCATCCAGGTCGCGGAGGGCGAGCGGATGGTCTCGATCTGGCGCGACGACGAGCGCTGCGTCGGCGTCGTGACCGATGCTCGTGCCGTCGCGTCGCGCGCCACGCTGCTCTCCACCGGTGGCGCCGCCGCCCTCTGGGAGCGCACGACCAACCCCGCCGGGGCGATCGGAGAAGGGATGGCCGCCGCGTACCGGGCCGGCGCGGCGCTCGCGGATCTCGAGTTCGTGCAGTTCCACCCGACGACGCTCGTCGACTCGTCGCTCCTCCTCTCGGAGGCGCTACGCGGGGAGGGTGCCCTGCTCCTCGACGAGGCTGGCAACCGTTTCACCGACGAGCTCGCCCCCCGCGACGTGGTCGCCCGTGAGATCGCGGCACGGGGGACGGTGCTCCTCGATCTGCGCGCGATCGATCGCGGCCGCTTTCCCAGCCTCATGGGCAGCCTGCTCGACGAGGGCTACGACCCGGCGCTGGCGCCGATCCCCGTGGCGCCCGCAGCTCACTACACCGTCGGCGGGATCGTGACCGACCTCGACGGCCGGAGCGAGCTTACGGGCCTGTACGCCGCGGGCGAATGCGCCGCCACTGGCGTGCACGGCGCAAACCGGCTCGCGTCGAACTCGCTGCTCGAGTGCCTCGTCTTCGGCCGCCGCGCGGCGCTCGCCGCTCTCGGGGAGCCCGGGCTCCCGAGCCGGCTTCCCGCCGTTCCCGAGGCGCCCGTCGCCGAGCCGGTCACCCCGGAGCTCCGGTCGGCGCTCTGGCGGGACTGCGGCCTCATCCGGGACGCGGCCGGCCTGGAGCACCTCCTCGCCGAGCCGCATCTCCTCACGAAGCTCATCGCCGAGACGGCGCTCACGCGCGAGGAGAGCCGCGGCTCGCACTTCCGCGCGGACTTCCCGTCGGAGAGCGAGGAGTTCGACCGCCACGTCGTCCTGCGGGGCGGCTCCACGCCGGAGCTCGAGACATGGCTGTAGCGACCGACACCGTGGAGCGCGTCGTGCTCGCGGCTCTCGCCGAGGACATCGGGGCGGGCGACGTCACGACGGAGGCGACGGTCGCGGTGGACGCGGTCGGGACTGCCGAGCTCCTCGTGAAGGAGGCCGGCGTGGTCTGCGGGCTCCGCGTCGCTGAGACGGCGTTTCGCGCGCTCGATCCGGAGATCCGCTTCGAGGCGCGCGCCCGGGACGGCGACCCGGTGCAGGCCCAGACGGTCGTCGCGCGCGTGACCGGCTCGGAGCGCGCACTCCTCACCGCCGAGCGCGTTGCGCTCAACTTCCTCGGCCGCCTCTCGGGGATCGCGACGCTGACGCGCCGCTATGTCGACGCGGTCGAGGGCACCGGTGCCGCCATCCTCGACACGCGCAAGACCACACCGGGGCTGCGCGCGCTGGAGAAGCACGCGGTCGCGGCCGGCGGCGGCCGTAACCACCGCTTCGGGCTCGACGACGCCGTCCTGATCAAGGACAACCACCTTCGCGCGGCGGGGTCGATCGGCGCAGCGGTGATGCTCGTGCGGGCGGCGACGGACCTGCCGGTCGAGGTGGAGTGCGAGACGCTGGCCGAGGTCGAGGAGGCGCTGGCAGCGGACGTCGACGCGATTCTCCTCGACAACATGTCGCTCGACGAGTTGCGGGCCGCGGTGGCGCTGGTGGACGGGCGCGCGCGCCTCGAGGGCTCGGGCGGCGTCACGCTCGACACCATCCGCGCGATCGCGGAGACCGGGGTGGACGAGATCTCCGTGGGCGCGCTGACCCATTCCGCACGCGCACTCGACGTCTCGCTGGAGCTTCGATGACGACAGCAGAGATCACGACGATGCAGGAGGAGATCCGCGAGCTCGCGGCCGCGCGCGACGCAGTGATCCTGGCCCACAACTACCAGGTGCCGGAGGTCCAGGACGTGGCCGACTACGTCGGCGACTCGCTGGGGCTCTCGCGCGAGGCCGCCGCCACCGACGCCGACGCCATCGTCTTCTGCGGCGTGCACTTCATGGCGGAGACGGCCGCGATTCTCAGCCCGGACAAGACCGTTCTCATCCCCGACCTCGACGCCGGCTGCTCGCTCGCCGCGTCCATCTCCGCCGACCAGCTCCGGGCTTGGAAGGCCGAGAATCCGGGTGCGGTCGTCGTGTCGTACGTGAACACGACCGCCGAGGTGAAGGCCGAGAGCGACTACTGCTGCACGTCCGGCAACGCCAAGGGCGTCATCGAGTCGATCCCGGAGGACACGGAGATCCTCTTCCTGCCGGACATGTTCCTGGGCCTTTGGCTGGAGAAAGTCACGGGTCGCAAGCTCCGGATCTGGATGGGCGAGTGCCACGTTCACGCCGGCATCCGGCCCCAGGACATCACCCGCTGGCAGGCTGACGCACCGGACGCCGAGCTCCTCGTCCACCCGGAATGCGGCTGCGCGAGCCAGTGCATGGCCTTCGGCAACGAGAAGACGCACATCCTCTCGACCGAGGGAATGATCAACTTCGCGCGGTCGTCGCCGAAGGAGCGGTTCCTCGTTGCGACGGAGACGGGGATCCTCCACCGGCTGAGCAAGGAGGCGCCAGAGAAGCGCTTCGAGGCGGTCTCGGAGAAGGCGATCTGCCGGTACATGAAGATGATCACGCTCCCGAAGCTGCGCGACTCGCTGCGTGACTGGAAGTACGAGGTGACGGTGCCGGAGGAGGTGGCCGAGCAGGCCCGCGGTGCCATCGACCGCATGGTTGCGATCTCCTGAGCAGGGGAAACGGTCCACCGTGGCTGTTTCACTCCACAACCGAGCACCAACGCTGACCGCTTCGCAGCGAGCATTCCTCGAGAACCCGTACGTCGGGATCGTCACCGACCTGCGACCGGACGGATCGCTGCACTCGACCGTCGTGTGGGTCGACGTCGACGACGACGGCGTCTCGTTCAACACCGCCTGGCCGCGTGCCAAGCCGCGCTACCTGCGCGCGAATCCACAGGTCTCGCTCCTCGTGGTCGACCCGGGCGACGAGTACCGCTGGATCTCGATCAGCGGCACGGCAATGTTGACCGAAGAGGGTGCGGACGAGCAGATCGACCGCCTCGCGAAGAAGTACAAGGACCTCGACTCGTATCCCTGGCACAAGCCTTCGGAGACGCGCGTGTCGGTGCGAATCGCTCCGGCCTGGATCGAGTCTCGCGGGATCGACTGACGCGTTTCTCGTCCCCTTCGGCCGGGCACCCTATTCGGGTGACACGCGGGACCACGAAGCACGGGCCGCGTCTGGACGATGCGCTCGCTCACGAGACCGAACCACTCGTGCGCGGAGCGCCCGTCGAGCCCCGATCTCGCGAGGATCTCGAGAAGGAGCCCTTCGACGGGCAGGTCGGAGCCGGAGCCGTGGAGCTGAGGAGCGAGCTCTCACGTCATCTGCGCCCGTCCATCTTCCCCGCTGACCGCTACGTGCTCTTCGCGGAGGCCAAGGACCAGAAGGCTCCCGAGATGATCCTCGAGCTGCTGCACGCACTCCCCGCCGGGATCCAGTTCGAGAACGTGCACGAGGTCTGGGCGGCGATCGAGGGGTACGCCGACGTTCGCTCGGCGGCAGCGCGCGACCCGCTCAGCCGCGGCGCGCGCTGAGCACGCGAGAGCCCGGCGAGCGGACGGGATAGCGAAGCAGCGCGGCGGCGCCGTCCGTATCCGGCAGCCCCTCGTCGGCGACCGGGCGCACGGCTCCTCCGTGCACGAGCGTTCCGCGAGCGACGAGCTCCAACGAGCCCCCGAGCGCCTCTTCGAGCGGGGTTCCATCGAGAGCGCAGCGCCCGCCGCGGCCGTATCCGCGTCCACAGGCCGGGCACTCGAACGCGGCCTCGCTGCGACCGTCGACGAGCACGCTCTCGATGCGTCCGTCCCACGCCGCCTCGATGATCTCGTCCCACGTCGCCGCCGCTCTCCCGCTCTCCTGGCCGATCTCTTCCCGCCAGCGCTCGAGGAGGAGCTCGCGCTCTGCGCGCAGATGCCCCGCGATGAGGCGCTCGGCCCGCGGCCTGAGGCGTACGGCGTCGTCCTGCTTCTCGAGCTCGACGAACCCGAGCACCGCCTGCCGCGCGTGCGGCGCGAGGAGTCGGTCGAAGACGCTCCGGTGCTCCTCGGCGCAGGCGACGACCAGCAGCCTCCCGGACCCGGGCGGGATCAGCTCCGAGACGGCCTCCGCGACGCGGCGCATGTGCTCGAGAGCGTCCTTGTCGATCGAGCGCTGGTAGTTCGCCTGCGACCAGCCGCCCTGGTCGTGCTGGCCATGTCCGTGTCGGCTCAGGTCCGCGAGGGTGGTCGCCTCGTCCTGGTACAGACGCCAGAGCTCGCCGCGATCGCGCCCGACGGCGGCCACGACGACCTCGCGGTCCGACTCGAGCGGGGCGAGGAGCGGGCCGAGGACGAAGGTTCGCCCGAAGTGGATCGCGTCGTCGACCGGACGTGGCAGCCGGATTTCCGTCCAGCGGTCGAGCTCGCTCGAGGCGAACAGTGCGACACCGCGTGCGCCGGCGCGGTCCAAATCCGTCTCGAGGAAGGACGCGACCCGCTCCGCATCCTCGCGAAGCGTCCGCGCATGCTGGTGATCGGCGGGCTTGGACGCGTGGATCCTCCGCCGGAGCTCGTCGGCGATCGAGGTGGCGTGACTCGCGAGCCCGCTCGGGGTGGGGATCGTGGTCGGATCGAGATTGACGTAACAGGTGATCGACGCCGGGTGCTGAGAGTGCTGGGACGCCAACGACCTGACGAGGTCGACGCCGAGCTGCGCCATGTCAGCCGCGTACCCGGCGTCGACGGTTTCTATGCCGCGCCTACGCGGCGCGCACCGAGTGCACGGGTGGGAGCTTCGTCGCGGCCGTGAACCAGGTCCTCCCGGCGTCGCCCGAGCCGAAGACGTCCCCCGAGGTCGCCCCGAAGTAGAGGCCCATGCTCGACCCCGATCCTTCGCGGCAGAAGGCCTGCCGCAGGATCGTCAGGTAGGCGTCGTCCTGCGGAAGCCCACCCCCGCGCGGCGTCCACGTCTCTCCCGCGTCGCGCGTCTCGTACACCCGCACCTTGCCCTCGGGCGTCGTGCGGTCCATGTCCGCGACGAGCGGGATGACGTAGGCGCTGTCGGGGTCGTCCGGGTCGATCACCATCGGGAACCCGAAGTCGGACGGGAGCCCGTGGGCGATGCTCGTCCACGACTCGCCGGCATCGTCGGAGCGGTACACACCGCCGTGGAACTGCATGAAGAGGCGCTCCGGGCGCTTGGGCGCGCGATGCATGTTGTGCACGCAGAGGGTCAGCGTGTCCTCCCGCGCGTCCTCCGGCAGGTACCGCGGGTAGAGGTTCTTGTTCCCGTTGCGCCAGGTCTCGCCGCCGTCGTCGGTCAGCCACACGCCGACCGCCGAGATCGCGAGGGCGACCCGCGACGGGTCGCCCGGCCACGTCGCGATCGAGTGCATGCACATGCCGCCCGCGCCGGGGCTCCACTCCGAGCGCGTGGGCTGCTCCCAGAACGCCTTGTTCAGCTCCCACGTCGCGCCCGCGTCGTGGCTCTCGAAAAGGACGCCCGGCGCGCCGCCCGCATACAGATGGTCGTCGTCCTCGGCCGTCACCACCGTCCAGATGCGCTCGAGCGGCTTCTCGGCGCTGTCGGGAAGCTCGAGGCCGGCTGCCTGCTGCCACTCGGCTGCGAGGTCGTCCGTGTAGAAGATCTTCGGCCCGTAGAACGCGGATGTCACCGCGGCGAAGATCCTGCCGGTGCGCGGATCCCGCGCGGCGAACTCGACCGGCTCCCCGGCGAAGTGGCGTGAGGCGACGGCAAACTCCGCCCCGGGCTCCCCCTCCAGCACGAACAGTCCCTTCTTCGTCCCGACCAGCAGCTGCGTCACCTCTAACCTCCCGAGATCGCGGGGAGCACGTGCAGGCGGTCACCAGCCACGACGGCCGTGTCCTCCCGCCCGCACTCCTTGTTGACGAAGACGTTGATGTGCTCGCGGATCAGCCCGCGCTCGTCGAGGATCCAGCCCCGGACGTCCGGGTGCCGCCGCTCGAGGTCGAGCAGCACCTCGCGGACCGTCGCGCCCTCGAGCTCCAGCTCGCGGTTGCCTCCGGCAAGCTCCGACAGCGGAGCTCGCAGCCTCACGACGGCCATGCGTCGATCCTAGACACACATCGCATCACCACTTAGACGACGAACGCGACCAGAACTAATCGACGTCGCTGAGAAGAAACGCCTACGGCGCGAAGAGGCGCCGAGGTGAACGTGTCCGTGGGTCGTCCGTTTCCGATCCGGCGACTTTCATGTGGGATCTGTAAGTGCCGACGCATGTCTCGGAGCGCTCTGGCAGGATGCGCCGCTCAATCAGGGCTGCGGCACGAGGTTTCGTGTCGGAGTGGGTCCAGAGGAGCCGGTCGAGCGCAGAGGGGCGCCGCCGGGAAGGGTCGACTCGATCGAGTCGTCGTCGTTCCCGCATGCCCTCCCGCGGCTGTTCGGCACTTCGCCGCCTCCGCACGGATCGTCGGTCACGGCCGAACTGCGGACAGCGGCTGCGGCCGCATGCGGAGGTGATCGGTTGATGGAACTCGTCGAGCTCATGAGCGAGCTGGCGCGGCTGCTCTCCAGGCGGTCGTCGACACCGCGGCGGGACGCGTTGCGCATCGCGCATCGCAGGATCCGTCGCTACGCAAACGAGCGAGGGCTGGGGGAGCGGTGGTGTGACGCAGTGCTCCTGCAGTTCCTCACCAACGAGCAGGGTCGGAGGGTCGCATGAGCAACTCGAGCATGCCGATGGGGCTCCTGCGCCTGCAGACGGCAGACACCTCGCTCACCGGCTCGGAGGCGCGTGTGCTGCGCCGGATCGCGATGGGCGACACGCAGGTCGAGGTGGCACGGCACTTCGGGAAGTCTCTCGAGACCGTGCGCAAGCAGACGAAGATGGCGCGAGCCCGGCTGCGCGCTCGAACGAACGCGCATGCCGTGGCCATCGCCGTCAGCCTCGACCTCATATGAAGCTCCCGGTGGCGACTCGGTCGGAGGTCGAGCTCGCACGTCACGAGCTCGACGAGTGGCGACGGCGCGCGGAGTCGATGCTCGGGACCGACGACCCGCCCGAGCGCCAGCGCCGACGTTCTGGACGGAGGTCACCCATGCGCACGCTGAGTTCGCTCTTCGCCGCGACCGCGGTTGCAGCGTCCGTCGCGCTCGGCGCGTTCGTGTTGCCTGGGCGAACCCAGGGCGCGTCGCCGGACGTTCCGGGCTGTATCGGCAAGCAGCGCTACGAGCACCCGGTCGCCGGCAACCAGTACCAGGAGCTCGTGAACGCGCTCTACGCCTGCGGCGTCTATCGCCTCCCGTAGCTCGCCGATGCGGCGTGCCGCTACGGCGTCAGCTCGAGGACGCCGTGCGGCGCGCCGTACTCGGCCAGCTTGTCGAGGAACGGCCGCGGCGGGAACGCCTCTGGCCCGAGAACGCCCGCGCCCGACCACTCGCCGCCCGCGAGCAGCTCGAGCGCGACCACGGGGTTGATGGCCGTTTGCCAGACCACCGCCTGCGAGCCGTACTCGCGCATCGAGGTCTCGTTGTCGGCGACGTGGTAGAGGTAGGTCTTGCGCGGGTTGCCGTCCTTGCCGACGCCCGTGACCAGCGTCCCCGCGCAGGTCCTCCCGGTCATGCGCTCGCCCAGCGTCGCGGGGTCGGGCAGTGCTGCAGCGACCATGTCGCGCGGCGCGACCTGCACGCCCTTCACGCCGATCGGATCCTTCGAGTCGAGGCCGAGCTTGTGGAGCGTCTTCAGCACCTCGATGAACTCGTCGCCGAGCCCGTACTTGAACGTGACGCGCTTGCACTCGATCCACCGCGGGACGAGCAGCACCTCCTCGTGCTCGACGTTGACGCACTCGACGGGACCGATCCCCTCAGGGAAGTCGAAGACCTCGGGCTCGGAGAACGGCTCGGTCGTGAACCAGCCGCGCTCGCGCTCCCAGACGACCGGCGGGTTCAGGCACTCCTCGATCGTCGTCCAGATGGAGAAGGTCGGCGCGAAGGCATACCCCTCCACGACGAGGTTGGCGCCGTCCCGGATGCCGATCTCGTCGATCTCCGAGAAGAGCTCGTCCGCGGCGTAGCGCGCGAAGACGTCGGCGGCGCCGGGCTCGACGCCGATGCCGACGAGCGCCAGCGCGCCGTTCTCCTCCCAGGTCCGAGCCCGCTCGAACTGGTAGTCGCCGAGCTTGATGCCCACCTCCTCGTACGGCCGTGTCGAATGCGGCTCGGAGAGGGTCATGGCCATGTCCAGGTACGTGACCCCGGCCTGGAAGCAGGCCTCGAAGATGGGGACGTTGAAGATCGGGTCGACGGAGTTGAGGACGGCGTCTGCGTGTGTCTCGCGGATGAGCGCCACCACGGACTCCGTGCTCGACGCGTCGATTGCGTGTGAGGAGAACCGGCCGTCGTCGAGGCTCGCGACCACCGCCTCTGGCCGGGCGGGGTCGTAGTCGGTCAGGGCGCAGTGCTCGAAGAACGAACGTCGCTGCAGGATCCGCGCGAACGCGGACCCGACGCCTCCCGTTCCGACCACGAGGATCCGCACGGCGCCCGCGTTCTACACGAACGGCTCTGTTGTCGCGCGGTTCGCGACGGCGATACGCTCCGTCCCGATTCCCGGATCGGAGGTCGTGTGAGCGTTTCCGTAACCCAGCAGAAGCAGTTCATCGGGGGAGAGTTCGTGGAGTCGTCCTCGGGCGAGACGATGGAGGTCTTGAACCCGGCCACCGGCGAGGTGATCGCCGAGGTTCCGCAGGGCACCGCCGAGGACGTCGACCGCGCCGTCGAGGCTGCGAGGAAGGCGTGGGAGGAGTGGCAGGGGAAGACGCCCAAGGACCGCATGGCGCTCCTCCTCTCGCTCGCGGACGTCATCGACGAGAACGCCGAAGAGCTCGCGCGGCTCGAGTCCCTGAACGTCGGCAAGCCCTGGTGGGTCGCGGTGGACGAGCCGGGGGTCATGTCCGACAACCTCCGCTTCTTCGCCGGCGCCGCGCGCAACCTCGAGGGCAAGGCGGCGACGGAGTACGTCGAGGGCTACACCTCGATGATCCGCCGCGAGCCGCTCGGCGTCGTCGCCGGCATCTGCCCCTGGAACTACCCGCTCTTCATGGCCATGTGGAAGATAGGGCCTGCGCTCGCCGCCGGAAACGTCCAGATCATCAAGCCGGCGGAGCAGACGCCGCTCACGATGCTCCGCTTCGTCGAGCTCGCGCAGGAGGTCATCCCGCCGGGGGTCCTGCAGGTCGTGACGGGCGACGGAATTCCCGTCGGCGACGCGCTGGTGCGGCACCCGGACATTCGTCTCGTCTCGCTGACGGGCGACACGGCGACCGGCAAGCTCATCGCCGCGAACGCCGCGCAGACCGTGAAGCGCGTGCACCTCGAGCTCGGGGGCAAGGCCCCCATGGTCGTCCTCGACGACGCGGATCCGGCGACCGTCGCCGAGGCGATCAAGATCGGCGGCTACTTCAACTCGGGCCAGGACTGCACCGCCTCGTCGCGCATCCTCGTCGCGGAGGGGATCTACGACGACGTGCTCTCGGCGACGGTCGAGGCGGTCGAGTCGCTGACGGTGGGCGATCCTGGAACCGACGACGAGATCGGCATGGGCCCGGTCATCTCGGCCGAGCAGCAGGAGCGCGTCCTCGGCTTTCTCGAGCGCGCGAGCGACGCCAAGGCGACGATCGTCACGGGCGGCGAGTCGCTCGGCGACCGGGGCTTCTTCGTGAAGCCGACCATCGTGACCGACGTCGCGCAGGATGCGGAGATCGTCCAGAACGAGGTGTTCGGGCCGGTCGTGACGGTCCAGCCCGCGGCGTCGGACGACGCGGCCATCGAGATGGCGAACGACGTGCGCTACGGACTGGCCGCCTCGGTGTTCTCGGAGAACGTCGGCCGCGCGCTGAAGGTCGCGGCGAAGCTCGACTTCGGGACCGTGTGGGTGAACGAGCACCTCTTCCCGCTCACCTCCGAGATGCCGCACGGCGGCTTCAAGGAGTCGGGCTACGGCAAGGACATGTCCATCTACTCGATGGAGGAGTACACCCGGATCAAGCACGTGTGCGTGAAGCTCGCCGGATGACGACGGCTGCCCCGGACATCCGGCTGGAGGACGTCGTCAAGCGGTTCGACGAGACCGTCGCCGTCGACGGCGTCTCGGTCGACATCCCGCGCGGCTCGTTCTTCGCGTTGCTCGGACCCTCCGGGTGCGGGAAGACGACGACGCTCCGGATGATCGGGGGCTTCGAGGAGCCGAGCGAGGGACGGATCTTCCTCGGCGACCAGGACGTCGTCGGGCTGCCTCCGTACAAGCGCGACGTGAACACGGTGTTCCAGAGCTACGCGCTCTTCCCGCACATGAGCGTCGAGGACAACGTTGCCTTCGGTCTCGAGCGCAAGGGCGTGCCGAAGGGAGAGCTCCGCGGGCGCGTCGCCGAGATGCTCGACCTCGTCGGCCTGTCCGGGTTCGCCAGGCGGAAGCCGAAGCAGCTCTCGGGAGGGCAGCAGCAGCGCGTCGCCCTCGGGCGCGCGCTCGTCAACCATCCCCGAGTGCTCCTCCTCGACGAGCCGCTGGGCGCGCTCGACCTCAAGCTCCGCAAGAACATGCAGATGGAGCTCAAGCGGATCCAGGGCGAGGTCGGAATCACCTTCGTCCACGTCACGCACGACCAGGAAGAGGCGATGACGATGGCCGACACGATCGCGGTCATGAGCAACGGCAAGATCGAGCAGCTCGGCGCGCCCGCCGAGCTCTACGAGCGTCCCGCGACCGCCTTCGTCGCCGGGTTCCTCGGCGTGTCGAACCTGCTGCCCGGGACGGTCGAAGGGCCGGGCGCGATACGCCTCGACGAGGGGACGCTGGTCCGCGCGAGCGTGAACGGCCGGTCCGGCGAGGTGGCGGCCGGCGTGCGGCCGGAGAAGATCACGATCGGGGCCGGCGGCGGGGCGAACGAGCTCGCCGGAACCGTCGCCGAGACCGCGTACATCGGGGTGGCGACGCAGGTGGTCGTGCGGACGGCCGCCGGCACCGTCCAGGTGTTCGCCCAGAACATGGATGCAGGAGGGCGAGTGCCCCCGCCGGGAACCAATGTCGTACTGAGCTGGGCGCCGGAGTCGACGTTCGTCGTCGAACGCGCGGGCCTGGAGAGCGAGGAGGAGGAGGACGTATGAACCCGAGGCTGACCCGACAAGAGCTCCTGCGGCGCAGTGCCGCAGGAGGTGCCCTGCTCGCGTTCCCGTCGCTCCTGGCGGCGTGTGGCGGAGGCGGCGGTGGAGGCGACGCGGGCGAGGTGAAGGACGTCCTCAACTTCTCGAACTGGGAGCTGTACATCGACACGCCGCAGTCCCTGAAGGACGCCGGCATCAACAAGCCCACGACGTTGAAGCAGTTCACTGCGAAGACGGGCATCAAGGTCAACTACTACGAGGACGTCAACTCGAACTCGGAGTACTTCGCCAAGGTGCAGGGCCGTCTTCGCCAGGGGCAGGGAATCGGGCGCGACATCATCGTGTCGACCGACAACGACCGCTTCCTCGGCGAGTACATCACGAACGACTGGGCGGAGAAGCTCGACAAGGATCTCATTCCCAACATCTCGAACCTCATCGACGCTCAGGCCAGTCCGCCGTTCGACCCGAACCGCGAGTACACGCTGCCGTGGTTCTCCGGGATGGACGGGATCGCCTGGAACGAAGACGTCACCGGCCCCGTGACGAGTGTGACCCAGCTCCTCGAGGACCCCAAGCTGAAGGGCAAGGTCGGCGTCTGGAACTCGATGGGCGACACGCTCGGACTGGTCATGCTCGAGAACGGCGACGATCCCGCGAAGGTCACAGACGAGTCGTTCGACCGGGCGATTGCCGTCATCCAGAAGGCTCAGGACGCGGGACAGATCCGACGGTTCTACGGCAACGACTATGCGCAGCCGCTCGCGACCGGCGACCTGGCAGCGAGCATGGCGTGGTCTGGCGACATCTTCCTCCTCGCCAAGCCGAACGTGAAATGGGGTGTCGCGGACAAGGGCGGAATCATCTGGACCGACAACATGCTCATCCCCCTCGGCGGCAGCGTGCCCACTGCCTCGACGTACATGAACTTCGTCTACGACCCGAAGATCGCCGCTCAGCTCGCACTCGGTGCCGGCTACATCTCTTCCGTCAAGGGTGTCAAGGACGAGGCGTCGAAGCTCAACCCGGACGCGGCGAGCAACACGCTCGCCTTCCCCACCGACGAGATGCTGGGGCAGATGCACCAGAACGATCCCGCGATGTTCTCGAACCCGGACTACGAGAAGAAGTGGCTGGCGGTGCAGGGCAAGTAGGGCGAATCGTCAGAGGCTCATGGGCACGTTCTTCCACCGGCACCGCGGCACTACGCCCTACCTGCTCCTCGCGCCGGGGATCCTCTGGCTCGCGATCTTCTTCCTGATCCCGCTCGCGTTCCTCGGCTACGAGTCGCTCCAATCCGGTCTCTTCCCGCACTTCCAGTTCACGTGGCAGTTCTCGAACTTCTCGGACGGGATCCGCGACTACCACCAGCAGTTCGTGCGCTCGTTCCTCTACGCGGGCATCGCGACCGTCGCGTGTCTCGTCCTCGCCTATCCGCTCGTCTACTGGATCGCGTTCAGAGCAGGTCCGTGGCGCAACCTGTTCCTCCTCGCGATCGTCGCGCCGTTCTTCGTCACGTACCTGGTGCGAACGATTGCGTGGCTGAACATCCTCGCCGACCAGGGCCCCGTCGTCGGCCTCCTCCGCGATCTGCATGTCCTTGGCCCCGACGGCAGGCTTCTCGCGACGACCTTCGCCGTCGTTTCGGGCATCACCTACAACTTCTTCCCCTTCATGGCGCTGCCGCTGTACGTGTCGCTCGAGCAGATCGACCCACGGTTGCTCGAGGCCGCGAAGGACCTCTATGCATCTCCCACTCAGGCCTTCCTCCGGGTCACGCTGCCGCTGTCGGCGCCGGGGATCGTCGCCGGGACCCTCCTTACGTTCATCCCTGCCGCGGGTGACTTCATCAACGCGGCGCTCCTCGGGACCCCGAAGCAGGCGATGATCGGGAACGTCATCCAGTCGAAGTTCCTCGAGTCGCTGGACTACCCGAGCGCCGCCGCCCTCTCGTTCATCCTCATGGGCCTGATCCTCGTGGCGCTCCTCGTCTACGCGCGCCTCGTCGGCTCGGAGAGGCTCACCGGATGACGAGCGTCGCCGTCACGCCGCCTCGTACGAAGCGCGGCCTCGGAGCGCGTTGCTGGGCGTTCGTGAAACGACATGCGCTGACCGTCTACGCGTTCCTCGTCATCGCCTATCTGATGCTCCCGATCGCGGTGGTCATCCTCTTTTCCTTCAACAAGCCGGCGGGTCGGTTCAACTACGTTTGGGAGCAGTTCACGTTCGACAACTGGGTCCACTGGAACGCCGTCCTCGGCATCCAGGGGGCGATTGTCACCTCCCTCGAGATCGGGCTGCTGGCGACCGTCGTCGCCACCGCCCTCGGGACGCTCATGGCGATTGCGATCGTGCGACACCACTTCGTTGGGCGCGGGGCGACAAACGTGATCGTCTTCCTACCGATGTCGACGCCTGAGATCGTCCTCGGTGCATCGTTGCTGACCTTGTTCCTCAACACGACAGCGGTCTTCCAGCTCGGCTTCATCACGATCTTCATCGCGCACGTGATGTTCATCGTCAGCTTCGTGGTCGTCACCGTGAAGGCGCGGCTGATCGGCTTCGACCGGCATCTCGAGGAAGCGGCGATGGACCTCGGGGCGAACGAGGTCACCACCTTCCGGAAGGTGACGCTGCCTCTGATCGCGCCGGCGATGCTCGCCGCTGCACTCCTTGGCTTCGCCCTGTCGATCGACGACTTCGTCATCACCTACTTCAATGCAGGCCCGACGCAGACGTTCCCGATCTTCGTCTGGGGGATCGCGCGAGTTGCCGTCCCGCCGCAGGTGAACGTCGTCGCGAGTGCGATCTTCATCGTCGCGATGGTCCTCGCCCTCGGCAACGTCTTCTGGGAGTACCGGAGCGCGAAGCGATCCCGGCGGCGGCCGGACGCGCCGCCGCCCAAGGCCCTGGCCGTCCCCGAGCAGATGCCGCCGGCAGCGCGTGATGTCCTGACCTGAGTCTCGGGCAGCACGCGCAGCGAAGCGATCGCTCCCAACGGCCCGAGAGGCCCGCCGCGGCGGGCCTCTCGTCTGGCTGGCTACGTCTAGCCCGGCACCGCCGCCGTGTAGATGTCGAGCTTCTTCAGAGTCCCGTCCGGGTTCGTCCCGGTGCTGTTGGAGTTGTCCGACCACGCCGGATGCGCGATCCCGCCATAGAAGGCGAGGCCGCTGTAGTCGCCGTAGTCGATCCCGTTGTGAGCATCGGGCGCGTTGGACGTTCCCGCGCTGATCTGGATGTTGGGACTCGAGAAGCTCGCACCGAAGTCGCTCGAGAACGCGCCCCAGAACTGCGCGTCCGTGTTCGGGACGCCGTCGGTGTCGCCGGGCCCGCCGGTGCCGAGGTCGTTCCGCGCGTCGTACCAGACGACCGCGACGTGTCCGGTCGTCGGGTCGAGCGCGATCTTCGACATGAACTGGCTGTTGGTGCCCGTGTCGTCGTTCACGCGCTTTGGCGCGCTCCACGTCTGCCCGTCGTTGTCCGAGAAGCGGACGTAGATGTTCGTGTCGTCGCTCTCGTTCTTCTCCTCGAGCGTGTACACGACGTAGACGCGGCCGCGATGCGGGCCGGTCGTGCGGTCCCAGGCGAGGCCGGGCTCCGCGTCGACCGAGCGGTCCGGCTGCGGCGGGATGAAGTCGAAGCCGCCCACGTGCGTCTCCGCGACGAGCACACGGTCGCCGAAGCCGGCAGGCCCGAGGCCGTCCGGATCGACGTTGACGAAGAGCTTGCCGCCACCCTGTCCAGACTCGGTCAGCGTGCAGATGTTCATCACCTTTCCGCCCGGGCCGACGGCGATGTCGCCATACGTGCAGTTGTTCGTGCCGGGGATGACCTCGGCCGGGATGAAGTCGCCGACCTCGCCGAGTCCGGTGACGGGCGCGCCCGTTGCGTTCATCGGGCCGCCGCCGTTATAGACGAGCCAGACCGATCCTTCGCCCGTGACGATCGTCTCCTGGTCGACGAAGCGGTACTCGCCGTGACGCGAGGCACCCTTGGTGCCCGGCGGCTTCGGGGGCTTCGGGATGTTCGCGATGATGTGGAAGGTCAATCCGCCGTCGGTCGAGAGCGCGACCGGAACGACGTTCTCGATGTTGTAGAGGTAGGACATGAAGAGGTTGCCGTACTGGTCGAAGGCGAGGCTCGGGTCGCAGCACGAGTCGCCGAGGCCGTCCGCGCCACCGCCGATGGTGAGGCCTTCCGCGATGATCCTCCTCGTCCACGTCTGACCGCCGTCGAACGAAACGCCCAGAAAGAGCCCCGAGAAGCCCTCCTGGATGTTCGTGAGGACGACGATGTTGTCCGGATTCGTCGGATTGACGGCGATCGCCTCTTCGGACTCGTTTCCGACGCGCTGGCTCACGTCGACGTTGGTCGGCACTGCGCCGCCGCCGGCCGGGATCGCGACGAGCGCGAGCGCGACGAGAACCGGCAAGACACCGAGCGGCCGTTTCAGCATGGCTTCCCCTCCCCTGGGCGTGGTCCCTGGCGTGGTCGGCCGACGCTATACCCATGCTCCGGCCCGCTCAAACGAGGCCGGAATGACGAGGCGGCTTCGCTAGCGCCGCTTCTGCCGCTCCCAGAGCCACCACATGACCCAGGCGAGCAGGGCGCAGACGAGCCACGGCGCCAGGAACATCACGAGGAGAACGCGCTGCCGAGGAGGTTCGCCGATGCGCTCACGGGCCGATTATCGGCCGGGCCGCTGAAGTCTGCGTCCCTCTCCCACCGAAGCGGCGTTGGGGAGAGGAAGGAGTCTCCGCCGCGCCCGCCAACCCGGAAGACGCGGATGTAGCGTACGGCCCTCATGACGACATCAGCCCCGATCCTCGACGCATCCTCGTACCAACGCCTCGCGAAGGACCACCTCTGGATGCACTTCACCCGCATGGGCGGGTTCGAGGCGGCGGACGTCCCGATCATCGTGCGGGGCGACGGGTGCCACCTCGAGGACTCGAACGGGCGC